>NZ_JBSGJD010000241.1:0-14699 GCF_053605405.1 Amycolatopsis sp. NPDC003861 | reverse complement strand
GGCCGCGCTCAAGGAAGTCACCCTCGACGGCAAGGTCTACGGCCTGCCCGAGTTCTACGACAACCGGGTCCTGCTGGTGAACGACGCCGCCGTCGCCCAGCAGATGTCCAGCTCGGACAGCAGTGCGTGGACGCGCTCGCCGGGCACGTTCCGGTGGATCAGCGCCTTCGGCAGCCGCTCGGCGATCGTCGACGGGCGGTCCAGGCCCGCCAGCCGCATCGAGAGCGTCAGGGAGACCGGGCCGGAGCGGGCCACCAGGACCCACGTCGACAACCGGCCGATCTCGTCGCAGGTGCCCTCGACGAGGAGGCCCTCGGCGGGCATCGAATCCAGCATCAGGCCCCACGCGCCGGCGACCTCGTCCTCCGCGTACTGCCGGAGGACGTTGAACGCCCGCACGAGCACCGGCCGCGTCCCGGCCAGCTCGAACCCGCCGCGGCGGAAGTCCAGCAGCGGAGGCGACGCGGCGGGCAGCGCGGCGGCCACCCGCACCGGATCCAGCTCCAGGCCGAGCACCCGGACGTCCGGGCGGACGCGGCGCAGCCAGCGGGCCAGCTCGACCGTCGTGACCGGGGAAGCGCCGTAGCCGAGGTCGACGACCAGCGGATCGGCCGCCGAGCGCAGCAGCCGGGACGTCGACGGCGCGGCCGCGATCCAGCGGTCGACCCGGCGCAGGCGGTTCGGGTTGGTCGTGCCGCGCGTCGGCGCGCCGACCGGGCTCAGCTTGCTTGCGCGAGCCACTTCGCGGTGAATTCGGCTTCGCGCTCCAGCAGTTTCGTGACCTGCTCGGCGATCACGCTCTCCAGCTTCCCGCCGAACAACGGGATCCGGACGGTCACCTCGCCGCTGGTCCGGTGCACGGTCTTGCCGTCGCCGGCCAGCAGGGCCGTCCGCGCGCTGATCTCGCCCGGGACGCCGGAGACCTCGACCGAAGCGTTGCCCTGGCGGCCGGTGCCGTCGTTGCTGACGCGCCAGGTCTGCGTGCGGGTCACCAGCAGGTCGCCCTTGTGCAGCGTCCGCACCGCCTGGGGCAGCTTGTCCGCGCTGATGCCCTGCCGCAGCTGGTAGCGCAGGTCCGTGCCGGACACTTCGTACGCCAGCAGCGCCGCGCCGTGGCCGCCGATCTCCTCCAGGCGGGCCCGCAGCGCGTCCTCGCCGGCGACGGCCGCGTACGTGGACGCGACGTCGGCGGCGAACTCAGCGCGGTGCTCGATCCGGGATCCCATGGACCGAACAGTACCGTCAGGCGGGTGAACCCCCGTACTTCCGAACTCCCGAAGCTCGCCGCGTACACCACGCTGCGCCTCGGCGGCCCGGCGCGCCGCTTCGTCAGCGCCGTGACCAGCGAAGACCTCGTCGCGGCGGTCCGCGAGGCGGATGCGGCGGGCGAGCCGGTGCTGCTGCTCGGCGGCGGCTCCAACCTGGTGGTCGGCGACGCGGGGTTCGACGGCACGCTCGTCGAGGTGGCGAACACCGGCTGGCGCCGTGACGGTGCTCACGTGGACGTCGAAGCCGGCCAGAACTGGGACGCCTTCGTCGCGGCCCTGGTCGAGGCCGGGCTGGGCGGGCTCGAGTGCCTCTCCGGCATCCCCGGCAGCGTCGGGGCGACGCCGATCCAGAACGTCGGCGCGTACGGCTGCGAGGTCGCCGAATCGATCGTCTCGGTCGAACTTTACGACCGGGGAACGCGCGAGGTGCGCACGCTCAAGGCCGACGAGCTCGGCTTCGCCTACCGCACCAGCGTCCTCAAGGGCACGGACACCGGCGTCGTCCTCTCGGTCCGCTTCGAGGTCCGCGAAGACGGCCTGTCCGCGCCCATCCGCTACGCCGAACTGGCGCGCACGCTCGGCGTCGGGATCGGCGCCCGCGTCCCGGCCGCCGAAGCGCGCTCCGCGGTGCTCGAGCTGCGGCGCGGTAAGGGCATGGTGCTCGACCCGGCCGACCACGACACGTGGAGCGCCGGCTCGTTCTTCACCAACCCGATCGTGCCGAGCGCCGAGGCCGAAGCGGTCCTGGAGCGGATCACGGAGGTCGTCGGCGCGGACGCGCCGCAGTACCCGGCCGACGGCGGCGTGAAGCTGTCCGCGGCCTGGCTGATCGAGCGCGCCGGGTTCGCCAAGGGGTACCCCGGACCGGGGAACCGGGTTTCGCTCTCGACGAAGCACACCCTGGCGCTGACCAACCGCGGCGACGCGACGACCGAGGACCTGCTCGCCCTGGCCAGGGAGGTCCGCGACGGCGTCCACGAGCGGTTCGGCGTCCGCCTGCACCCCGAACCGCTGCTGATCAACTGCGTGATTTGAGCCGAATCGGGCAACCCGTACGTGTGTAGGACGTCTTTGTCGACAAAGACGTCCGCCACCTGATCGGTTGGTCTTTACCTTCCGGCGGGTAACGTCGGCTGGGCTACCAGCGCTAAAGGCGTGTGCCCGCTGGTCGGCGGGGGATTCCAGGAGGTTTTCGGTGATCGAACGGCGTACGGTCTTCAAGGCTGCTCTGGCGGCTGGAGCCGCACTGGTCGCCGCCGCGTGTTCGAGCGAGAACGGCGGCAACGCGCTGCCCACCGGCGCGGCCGGTGCCGACGGCGAGGGCGCGAAGCCCGTGGCGAAGATCACGGCCGAGCCCGCCGCCGACGCCAAGGACGTCCCGGTGCTCAAGCCCGCCGTGCTCAAGGTCGCCGACGGCAAGCTCACCGAGTGCAAGCTGACCGCCGACGGCGGCAAGGCCGTCAAGGGCGACCTCGCGCCGGACGGCCTCACCTGGACCAGCTCCGAGCCGCTCGGCTACGGCAAGACCTACACCTACGCCGCCAAGGCCACCGGCTCCGACGGCAAGCCGGTCGACTTCACCGGCAGCTTCACCACGATCGCCCCGGCCAAGCAGGTCCGCGCCACGCTGAACCCGGCCGACAACCAGACCGTCGGCGTGGCCATGCCGATCAGCGTGAAGTTCGCGTCGCCGGTCAAGGACCGCAAGGCGGTCGAGAAGGCCCTGTCCGTGAAGACGGACAAGGGCGAGGTCGAGGGCGCGTGGGGCTGGCTGTCCGACAGCCAGGTCGATTACCGGCCGAAGGAGTACTGGCCGCAGAACATCACCGTGAACGTCGAGGCGAAGTTGTACGGCGTCGAGCTGGGCGGCGGCGCGTACGGCAAGGCCGACGTCACCACGAAGTTCAAGATCGGCCGCAACCAGGTGGTCAAGGTCAACACCCCGGACCACCAGATGCGCGTCTACCGCGGCGGCTCGCAGGTCAAGAGCTACCCGTGCGCGAACGGGCTGGACGCCGAGGTCGACCGCAACACCCCGAACGGCACCTACATCATCATGAGCAAGGAACCGTCGGCGATCTTCGACAACGCCCGCTACGGCTACACGAACGTCAACAAGAAGTGGGCCTGCCGGTTCTCCAACCACGGCGAGTTCATCCACGAGAACCAGGACAACGCGGCCAACATCGGGAAGAACAACAACTCCCACGGCTGCATCAACCTGCTCGAAGCCGACGCCAAGGACTACTTCGACTCGGCGATGATCGGCGACCCGGTCGAGATCACCGGCTCGAAGCTGTCCCCGCCGATGAACTCCGACGTCAAGGACTGGAACTTCAGCTGGTCGGCCTGGCAGGGGATGGGTGCGAAGTAACCCGTGCGCACCGAAGTCGTCGGGCACGGCGGGGTCCGGCTCGGCCTGCGGGTCGAGGGCGAGGAGAACAGCCGGCCGATCGTGTTCGTGCACGGCTGGGCGCAGTCGGCCGGGTGCTGGGCCGCGCAGCTCGCCGATCCGGCCCTGACCGAGCGGTTCCGGCTGATCGCCGTGGACCTCCGGGGCCACGGCGCTTCCGACGTCCCGGCCACCGGGTACGACGACCCGGTCGCCTGGGCGGACGACCTCGCCGCGGTGCTCGACTTCGCCGGCCCGGACGCGATCGTCGTCGCCTGGTCCTACGGCGGCCTGGTGCTGGTGGACCACATCCGGGTGCACGGCACCGCACGGCTGCGCGGGCTCGTGCTCGTCGGCGCCATCACCGAGATCGGCCGCGACCGGCCCGGCGGGCGCGTCGGGCCGTTGATGCGCGAGCACATGCGGGCGATGCTTTCCGACGATCCGGACATCGCGGTCCCCGCGCTGACCGCGTTCACCCGGGCGATGGTCACCGGGCCGGTGCCCGGCGCCCAGGCGCAGGCCCTGCTCGGCGCCTCGCTCAGCGTGCCGCCTTCGGTCCGTTCCGGGCTGTTCCGCCGGGACGTCGGCAGCGAAGACGTGCTGGCCGGCATCGACAAACCGGTGCTGGTCGTGCACGGAACGGCCGACCGCGTGATCGAGCCCTCGGCGGCCGAACACGCCCTCGGGAAGATTCCGGGTGCCACCGGGCGTTGGTTCGTTGACGGAGGGCACGCGCCCTTCGCCGAGTCCGCGGCCGAGTTCGACGTGGTGCTCCGGCAGTTCGCCGAGGAATGCTGAAGCAGGAGAAGTGACCAGGTGACCAGCAACATCCGAGGGTTCCGCGCTGCGCCGCGCCGGATCGCGGTGCTGTCCGTACACACCTCGCCACTGGAACAGCCCGGGACAGGGGACGCCGGTGGGCTGAACGTCTACGTCAGCCAAACCGCGACCGAGATGGCCCGCCGCGGCGTCGAGGTCGAGGTGTTCACCCGTGCGACCGCGTCCGGCCAGCCGCCGGTGGCCGAGCTGGCGCCCGGCGTGACCGTGCGGCACGTGCAGGCGGGCCCGTTCGAGCCGCTGGGCCGCGACGAGCTGCCCGCCCAGCTGTGCGCGTTCACCTCCGGCGTGCTGCGCACCGAGGCCTTCCACGAGCCCGGCCACTACGACCTCATCCACTCGCACTACTGGCTCTCCGGCCAGGTCGGCTGGCTCGCCCGCGACCGGTGGTCCGTGCCGCTGGTGCACACCGCGCACACCCTGGCGAAGGTGAAGAACGCCGCGCTCGCCGAGGGCGACAAGCCCGAGCCGCGCACCCGCGTGATCGGCGAGGAGCAGGTGGTCGCCGAGGCCGATCGGCTGGTCGCCAACACCGCGGTCGAAGCGCGCCAGCTCATCGACCTCTACGACGCCGCGCCGGACGCGGTGCACGCCGTGCCGCCGGGCGTCGACCTCGAACGCTTCACGCCGGGCTCGAAGTCCGTCGCCCGCGCGGAGCTGGGGCTGACCGAAGACGACGTCGTGCTCGCCTTCGCCGGCCGGATCCAGCCGCTCAAGGCGCCGGACGTCCTGCTGCACGCCGCGGCCGCGATGCTGCGCCGCCGTCCCGAGCTGGCTGCGCGGCTGGTCGTGCTGATCGTCGGCGGGCCGTCGGGCACCGGGCTGGAGCAGCCGCAGGCCCTGCGCGAGCTGGCCGTTTCCCTCGGCATCGAGCGGCAGGTCCGGTTCCTGCCGCCGCAGCCGGGCGAGTCGCTCGCCCGCGTCTTCCGCGCCGCCGACGTCGTCGCGGTGCCGAGCTACAACGAGTCGTTCGGCCTGGTCGCCCTCGAGGCGCAGGCCTGCGGGACGCCGGTGGTCGCCGCCGAGGTCGGCGGGCTGCCGGTGGCGGTGCCGCACGGCGTCTCCGGGCTGCTGGTGCCCGGGCACGGCGCCGACGAGTGGGCGGACGCGCTGGCCGCCGTCGCCCTGCGCCCGGACCGGCGGGCCGAACTCGGCGCGAACGCCGTCGTGCACGCGCGCCGGTTCTCCTGGCGCCGCACGACGGACGCGCTCCTGGACATCTATGCTCAGGCCACCAGCGCCTTCTCCCGTGCGCTGGACCTGCGCGCGGAGGTGGCGGTGTGAGCCTGGACCAGCTGATCCAGTCTACTTTGGACTCTAACGAGCTGAAGTACGACAAACGCGGTCCCGGCAAGTACTTCGTCACGCTGCCCGGCACGAAGAAGCTGCAGACGAACGCGTGGCTCGTCGACGGCGACCACGCGTTTTCGGTGGAAGCCTTCGTCTGCCGCCGTCCCGATGAGTCCCATGAGGACGTTTACCGGTTCCTGTTGCAGCGCAACGCGAAGCTCTACGGCGTCCACTACACAGTGGACAGTCTCGGGGACATCTACCTGGTCGGCCGGTTCGGCAAGGAGACGATGTCCGCCGACGAGCTGGACAAGGTGCTCGGCCAGGTGCTGGAAGCGGCCGACGGCGACTTCAACACACTGCTCGAGATCGGCTTCGCGACGTCGATCAAGCGCGAGTGGGACTGGCGCGTCTCCCGCGGTGAGTCCCTGGCGAACCTCCAGGCGTTCAAGCACCTCGTCGCCCCCGAGCGGCCGCACGAACCGGGCTTGACCGAGTCGTGACCGGAGGCCGTGCAACGGCCCTGAACCGGACATCCGTCTCCTCGTCAGCCGAAACTGGAGGGAGACGCAGGATGCGGACTCGATGGAGAGCCGGGCTCGCGGCCGTGGCCGTGGCGTTCGTGCTGGCCGGCTGCTCGGCGGCCCAGGACAAGGGGATGTCCACGGCGGACAGTGCCGGATCCGGGCCGGTCCCGGCGGCACCGCAGCAGGGCAGCGGCAAGACCGGGGCGGAAAAGGTGACGCCGCCGCAGCCGGGCGCCACCGAACGCAAGCTTTCGCGCAGCGCCCGGCTGGAACTGACCGCCACCAAGGTGGTCGACGTCGTCGCGCAGGCCCGCGGCATCGCGCTGGGGGCCGGCGGCTACACCGGGCAGGAGAGCACGGGCGAAGAGCTGGCGACGCTCAGCCTCGCGGTGCCCGCGGACAAGCTGGACGGCGTGCTCGACCAGCTCGCGCACCTGGGCAGTGCCATGGTGAAGCGGGAGCTGAACACCCAGGACGTGACCGAACAGGTCGTCGACGTCGAAGCGCGGCTGGCGACGCAGCGGGCTTCGGTGGAGCGGATCCGCGCGTTGCTGGCGAAGGCGACTTCGGTGTCCGAGATCGCTTCGGTCGAGAGTGAGCTGACGAGCCGCGAAGCGACGCTCGAATCGCTCGAACAGCAGCGGAATTCGCTGGCCGGCAGCGTCGCGATGGCGACCGTGGCGATGACCATCCGCAACGTCGCCGCCCCGCCCCCGCCGTCGGAGGACCACAGCGGGTTCCTCGGCGGGCTGGCCGGCGGCTGGCACGCGTTCCTCGTCTTCGGCGGTGGCCTGCTGACCGTGCTGGGCGCGCTCGCGCCGTTCCTGCTCTTCATCGTGCCGCTGGGCTGGCTCGGCTGGTGGCTCTACCACCGCCGCCGGCCACCGGCCGCGGTGCCGGCCGCGGAGCCCGGCGAGGGCTGAGCGGAACAGGCGGGACGGCTCGAGGGAGGGGGAGTCGCGATCTCGAGCCGCCCCGCTGAAGTTCCCGCCGATCAGGACCCGGTGACGAGGGGGGTGCCAACGGGGCCGGGCGGGCCGCGGCCCGGCAGGGGGGAGACGAGCCGCGGTCAATGCCCGAATCCGGCCGGGGAGTGCGTGGAATCCAGCCGCTCGGGACGTAGTCAACCTGTCAGATCCCGCCGGGTAATCACAAGGCTACTGGCTAGCCCGTTCGAGTGAATTTACCGCTGAGCGATAACGGTCCGCAGTCCATGGCCGGATTTTTGCGCGTTGTTGGCCGACGGACTTGTCGAAGAGTGAGGTGTTACTCCGCGGTAACACACTCTGGGTAGGACGCGCGGTGCGGCGGAGGTCACCACTCGGCCGCGTGGTGCGTTCTGGCAGGCTGTTGCCCATGGCCGAGATTGGGACGTTGGTGCTGCTGCGGCACGGGCAGAGCACGTGGAACGCGGAAAACCTGTTCACCGGCTGGGTGGACGTACCGCTGTCGGAACAGGGCGAGGGCGAAGCCCGCCAGGGCGGTCAGTTGCTGGCCGGCGCCGGGCTGCTCCCGGACGTGGTGCACACCTCGCTGCTGCGCCGCGCGATCTCCACCGCGAACATCGCGCTGGACGCCGCCGACCGGCACTGGATCCCGGTGAAGCGCGACTGGCGCCTCAACGAGCGCCACTACGGCGCGCTGCAGGGCAAGGACAAGAAGCAGACCCTGAGCGAGTTCGGCGAGGAGCAGTTCATGCTCTGGCGCCGCTCGTACGACACCCCGCCGCCGGCGATCGACCCGAAGGACGAGTGGAGCCAGGCGGACGACGCCCGCTACGCGAACCTCGGCGACGCCGCGCCGCTGACCGAGTGCCTGAAGGACGTCGTCGAGCGGCTGCTGCCGTACTGGGAGTCCGCGATCGTGCCCGACCTGCGCGCGGGCAAGACGGTGCTGGTCGCCGCGCACGGCAACTCGCTGCGCGCGCTGGTCAAACACCTCGACGGCATCTCCGACGCCGACATCGCGGGCCTCAACATCCCGACCGGCATCCCGCTGCGCTACGACCTCACCGAGGACCTGCAGCCGGTGCAGCCCGGTGGCGAGTACCTCGACCCGGAAGCCGCCAAGGAAGCCGCCGCCGCGGTGGCGAACCAGGGTCGCTGAGCGTTCAGGCCACGGTGACCGGCCGCACGCCGGTCACCTTCCAGCTCGCCCCTTCGCGGACGACGTCGAGTTCGGCCGGGAAGGGGCGGCTGGTCACCTGGCCGGTCGCGGCGGTGACCTGCAGCGTCGTGAAGAACAACACGATCGCCCGCCCGCCGGTGATGGCGACCACCCCGGCCATCGGTTCGGGACCGAGCGCCACCTTCGTGCCGCTGGCGCGGATGGCCTCGACGTAGGACGCCTTCTTCGCGCGGTAGTCGTCGAGGAAAGGCCCGGCGGTGACCGCTTCCGCCCGCGCGTAGCTGCCTTCCGGATCGGCGCTGTCGGTCGTGAACAGCGCGCCCGCCGCCACCCGGGCCCCCGCCAGCGCCGAATCGCGCAGCCCGCCCGTGCTGCCGTCGTCCGGCTGCGGTGCGGGCGCCGGCTGGGCGGGGTTCACCGCGATGTCGGAGAGCCGCCAGCGCCCGCCGTCCCGGATCGCGGTGAAGGCGACCGCGGCGAGGCCCTTCGAGGTGCCGTTGTCCTGCTGGAGCACGGCCAGGTCGCGGATCCGGTCGCCGGTGAACTCCAGCGCCGCCGCCTGCCGCACCCGGGTGACCAGGTGCACCGGCTGCGGGCTCTTCCTGACCTGCTCGAACAACGCGGTGAGCTGGGTCTTCGCCGGCCCGGTGACGTGCTCGGCGACGGCCTGGTCGAACCCCGCCGGGTTCCCGGAGTCGTAGCTGAACACCGCTTCGGCGGCCGCCTTCACCGCGTCGAGGGCGGTGCCGGTCCGCTGGGCATCGACCAGGGCGAGGTTGGCGCCGACCGGCACGGCCGTGCCGGTGACCGTGCACGCGGACGCCAGCAGGACCGCCAGCGCCGGCAGCGCTCGCCTCACAGCAGTCCGGCTTCGCGGGCCCGGGCCCCGGCCTGGAACCGCGACGACGCCCCGAGGAGCTCCATCAGCTCCGCCACCCGGCGCCGGTAGGTGCGCAGGCTGATGCCGAGGGCCCGGGCCGCCGTCTCGTCCTTGCAGCCCGAGGCCAGCTGCTCCAGGATTTCGCGCGCGCCCAGCTCGGTGAAGCGCGCTTGGTAGGACTCCAGGTCCGTCGCCGCGTGCCAGGCCGCCTCGAACAGCGACTGGATGCCCTGAACCAGGTCCGGGCTGCTGATCACCGTGTAGCCGCGGACCCCGCCGACGCGGTCGCCGGCCACGATGGCGATGCGGCGGTCCAGCAGGATCGTCTCGTTGATCTCGCGTTCGGTGATCCGGATGCCCGCACCGCCCGCGGCCATCCGCCGCAGGTGCTCGGCGAGCGCCGGGTCGAACAGCACGCCCGGCTGGTACACCTTGCGGATCTTCAGCCCGCGCACCGACTGCTCCCGCTCGGGGGCCACCGGGTGCGCCACCGACCACGTGTGCAGGTCGCGGGCCGCGCAGGAAATCTCCGTCGCGAGCTCGAAGAGGTGCGCCGTCCGCTCGAACAGCTCCGCTTCGCCGCGCACCATGACGACGTCAGTCACCTTCTCCACGCATTCCAGTGTGGCAGCAAACTGCCAAACCCGGTGGTCACGCGGGCACCGCCGGAAGGCTGGAGGCATGACCACGAACACCCTCCCCGCCGCCGCGGCGGGCACCTGGAAGCTCGGCTCCTTCGAAGTCAACCGCCTCGGGTTCGGCGCCATGCGCCTGATGTCCACCACGGACGGGGGCATCCGCGCCCGCGAGACGTCCCTCGCCGTGCTGCGCCGGGCCGTCGAGCTCGGCGTGAACCACTTCGACACCGCCGCCTTCTACTTCGCCGGGCCGCGCTCGGCCAACGAACTGCTCAACACCGCCCTCGCGCCCTACGACGACCTCGTCATCACCACCAAGGTCGGCCCCGGCCGCGACTTCACGGGCGAGTTCCACACCGCCCGGCCCGAGCAGCTGCGGGCCCAGGTCGAGGAAAACCTGCGGGAGCTGGGCCGGGACCACCTCGACGTCGTCAACTACCGGATCGGCCAGAGCCTCGACCGCGGCACCGGCTCCCTCGCCGACGGCTTCGGCGCGCTCGCCGAGCTGCGCGAAGCCGGGCTGATCCGCGAGCTGGGCATCTCCAACGTCGGCCCGGAGCACCTCACCGAGGCGCTGAAGATCGCGCCGGTCGTCTGCGTCCAGAACCAATACGGCCTCAGCGCCCGCCGCGAGGACGACGAGCTCGTCCGGCGGTGCGCCGAGCACGGGATCGCCTTCGTGCCGTTCTTCGCCGTCGCGAGCGGCACCGGCGAGGACACGCGGGTCGCCGAAGTCGCGCGCCGCCACGGCGTCACCCCGGCGCAGGTGCGGCTCGCGTGGACGCTCCACCGGGGACCGCACGTGCTGGCCATCCCGGGCACCGGTGACGTCGGGCACCTCGAGCAGAACGTCGCCGCGGCGGCGCTCGAGCTGACGGACGAAGACCTGGCCGCGCTCGGGTGAATTCGCCCGGAATGTCTCGCCGGGGAATCGATCGGGTGAACGCCGCCTGAAGCCCCGGCGAACATGTCCTCCCCAGGTGTCGCGGTGCTCACGACAAGGCGGACAACGCTAGGCCGAAGGGCCACTTCTCCGCTTACGATCGGCCCGTGACCACGCCTGTTTCACTCGCACTGGCCATCGGCGCACTGGTGGCCGGTGCGGTGGCCGGTTACTTCCTGGCGCGGGCGCGCACCCGCCGGGAAGAGGCCCGGCCGCCGGGCCCGACCGTCGCGGAACTCCTCGAACGGCTGGTCCGCTCCTCGAACAACGGCGTCGTCGTGCTGAACCGGTTCGGCGACATGGTCCTGCACAACCCGCGTGCCTACGAGCTGGGTCTGGTCAAGGTCAACCAGGCCGACCCGCGGGCCCGCAAGGCCGCCGAGCAGGTCGTCGAAACCGACGAACCGATGGAGATCGACCTTTCGCCACTCGAAGCGCGCGGGCGGCAGCCGGAAGCGGTGCTCGGCCAGGTCCGGCCGCTCGGCGACGGCTTCACCGTCGTCGAGGCCGTCGACCACTCCGAGGCCATCCGGCTGGAGGCCGTGCGCCGCGACTTCGTCGCCAACGTCAGCCACGAGCTCAAGACCCCGGTGGGCGCGATCGCGCTGCTCACCGAGGCCGTGCTCGACGCCGCCGAGGACGTCGAGGAGGTCCGCCGCTTCGGCGGCAAGATCCTGCGCGAGTCCACCCGCCTGGGCCAGCTCGTCACCGAGCTGATCGCGCTGTCGCGGCTGCAGGGCGCCGAACGGCTGCCCGACCTCAACGTCGTCGAGGTCGACGCGGTCGTCCGCGAATCGCTCGGCCGCACGACGCTCTCGGCGGAGTCCGCCGACATAAGCATCACCACCGACAGCCCGAGCGGCCTGCTCATCGAGGGTGACCGCACGCTGCTGGTCACCGCCCTGTCGAACCTGCTGGAGAACGCCGTCGCGTACTCGCCGGCCGGCAGCCCGGTCTCCATCAGCAGGCGGCTGGCGGACGGGATGGTCGAGATCGCGGTCACCGACCGCGGCATCGGCATCGCCGAGGACGAGCAGCAGCGTGTGTTCGAGCGCTTCTACCGCGCCGACAAGGCCCGCTCGCGCGCCACCGGCGGCACCGGCCTCGGCCTGGCGATCGTCAAGCACGTCGCGGCCAACCACGGCGGCTCGGTCGGCCTGTGGAGCCGTCCGGGCACCGGCTCGACGTTCACCCTGCGCATCCCCGCGCACGGCAGCCCCGAACCGGCCCCCGAGCCGGCCCGGGCGGCCAAGACCTCGCCGGCACCGCGGCAGGAGAAGACCCCCGAGCGCACCCCGAGGCTCGTGGTTACCGGGCAGGACAGCCCAGATCATGGAGGAAACCTGTGACCAGGGTTCTCATCGTCGAGGACGAGGAGTCGTTCGCCGACCCCCTCGCCTTCCTGCTGCGCAAGGAAGGGTTCACCGCGGCCGTCGCCGGGACCGGCCAGGCCGCGCTGGAGGAGTTCGACCGCAACGGCGCCGACATCGTGCTGCTCGACCTCATGCTGCCCGGCATGAGCGGCACCGACGTGTGCAAGCAGCTGCGCCAGCGCTCGGCCGTGCCGGTCATCATGGTGACCGCGCGCGACAGCGAAATCGACAAGGTCGTGGGCCTGGAGCTGGGCGCGGACGACTACGTGACGAAGCCGTACTCGGCGCGCGAGCTCATCGCACGGGTGCGGGCGGTGCTGCGCCGCGGCGGCGAGCCGGGCACGGACGGCGAGCTGGCCCCGCTGGTGCTCTCGGCGGGCCCGGTCCGGATGGACGTCGAGCGGCACGTGGTGACCGTGGACGGCGCCGAGGTGTCGCTGCCGCTCAAGGAGTTCGACCTGCTCGAGTACCTGCTGCGCAACGTCGGCCGGGTGCTGACCCGCGGGCAGCTGATCGACCGGGTGTGGGGCGCGGACTACGTGGGCGACACGAAGACCCTGGACGTCCACGTGAAGCGGCTGCGCTCGAAGATCGAGCCGGACCCGGGTTCGCCGCGGCACCTGGTGACGGTGCGCGGCCTGGGCTACAAGTTCGAGACGTAAGTCCTCTTCGGGCGGTTTCGTCCCGGCGGGAGGCGCGCCGGGGCGAGGCCGCACCGAGTGTTTTCGGTTACATGTTCGAGACCTCGGGCTGGGGCCGGTACCCTGGACCCCCGTGCGCCTAGGGGTACTCGACGTCGGTTCCAACACCGTCCACCTGCTCGTGGTCGACGCCCACCGTGGCGCCCACCCGACGCCGATGCATTCCGAAAAGTCCGTGCTGCGGCTGGCCGAGCGGATCACCCGCGGCGGCGAGCTCAGCAAGGCCGGTGCCGACGAGCTCTGCACCGCCGTCCAGTCCGCGAAGGAAGCCGCCGCGCGGCTCGGCTGCGAAGAGGTCATGGCCTTCGCCACCTCGGCCGTCCGCGAGGCGAAGAACTCCGCCAAGGTCCTGGCCCGGGTGGCCGAGGAGACCGGCGTCGAGCTGCAAGTCCTCTCCGGCGTCGACGAAGCCCGGCACACCTTCCTCGCCGTCCGCCGGTGGTACGGCTGGTCGGCCGGGCAGCTGCTGGTGCTCGACATCGGCGGCGGCTCCCTGGAAATCGCGATGGGCCGCGACGAGGAACCCGTGCTGGCCGAATCGCTGCCCCTGGGCGCGGGCCGCACCACGCGCACCCGCTTCAAGCACGACCCGCCGACGCGCTCCGAGCTCGTCGCGACGTCCGCGTGGCTGGACGACCAGCTCACCGACCTCACGCGCAAGGTCACCAAATGGGGTGAACCCGATCGGGTCGTGGCGACGTCGAAGACGTTCCGCTCGCTCGCCCGGCTGACCGGCGCCGCCCCCTCGGCGGCGGGCCCGCGCGTCCGACGTACGCTCACCGATACGGCATTGCGCCAGCTCCTGGCCTTCATCTCGCGGATGCCGTCGGCCGATCTCGCGCAGCTCGAGGGGGTCAGCTCGAGCCGGTCGCACCAGCTCGTGGCGGGTGCGCTCGTCGCGCAGGCCACGATGCGGGCGCTCGGGGTGCCGGAACTCGAGATCTGCCCGTGGGCTCTGCGAGAGGGTGTCATCCTGCGGCGGCTGGACCATTCGAACGGCGCGGATGAGACTGGAGCCGCCCTCGCCGGGCGCTTCGGCGCACAGGAGGACCGGTGAAAGCACGCGGCTGGACTTCCCGGACGGATAACGGGCACGGTGGAGAGGTGACGGACATGCAGAGGTCGGTGTACAGCGCGCGCGGCGCCGCCGGTGTGCCGTCGGGTTTCGCTCCGCGAGGTGCCGACAGTGGCAACACGGTGCGCGCAGGGGATCACCAGGTATGACGGACCAGACCGGAGGCGACCAGCCGCAGAAGACCGTGGCTGAGCTGCTCGCCCAGCACGGTGCCCAGGTCGACGGCGGACGCCGTCGCCGTCGGCGCGCCGCCGATGACGACGACGAACCCGCCACCCCCGAAGCCCCGCCCGGCGCGACCGGTTCGCACCGGCGGCCCGGCGTGAGCGACACCGGCCCGCAGGCGATCATCGACCGGGTGGCGTCCGAAGGCACGCCGGCCCCGCCCGCGCGCCCGGCCGGGCGCCGCCGCGCCGAGCCGCCGTCCCCGCCGCCGCCCGCGCCCCGGGCGGTCCCGCAGGACTCCCAGCCGCTGCCCCGGCCGGTGCCGCCGCCCCCGGCGCGGCCCGCCCCGGGTGGTGCCGAATCCGGCCAGTACGCCCGCCCGGTCCCGCAGGAGTCCGGCCAGTTCTCCCGGCCGCCGCAGGAGTCGGGCCAGTTCGCGCGCCCGCAGGAGTCCGCGCAGCTGCCGGTGCCGCCGCGCGC
>NZ_JBSGJD010000240.1:0-14733 GCF_053605405.1 Amycolatopsis sp. NPDC003861 | reverse complement strand
CCGCGGACGCGGGCGAGCCGATCGCCATCGTCGGCATGGCCTGCCGCCTGCCGGGCGGGGTGCTGAGCCCCGACGACCTGTGGCGGATGGTCGCCGAAGGCCGCGACGGCATGTCGGCCTTCCCCGAAGACCGCGGCTGGGACCTGGACGGCCTGTTCGACTCCGACCCCGAGCGCCCGGGCACGGCCTACATCCGGCAGGGCGGCTTCCTGCACGAAGCCGCGCAGTTCGACCCGGGCTTCTTCGGCATCTCGCCGCGCGAAGCGCTGGCCATGGACCCGCAGCAGCGCCTGCTGCTCGAAGCGTCCTGGGAAGCCCTGGAGCGCGCGGGCATCGACCCGACGAAGGCCCGCGGCGACGCCGTCGGCGTCTTCTCCGGCGTCTCCATCCACGACTACCTCGAGTCCCTGAGCAACATGCCCGCCGAACTCGAAGGCTTCGTCACCACGGCCACCGCGGGCAGCGTGGCCTCGGGCCGGGTGTCCTACACCTTCGGGTTCGAAGGCCCGGCGGTCACCGTGGACACCGCGTGCTCGTCGTCGCTGGTGGCGATCCACCTCGCGGCGCAGGCACTCCGGCAGGGCGAGTGCACGATGGCGCTGGCCGGCGGGGTTGCCGTGATGGGCTCGCCGATCGGGGTGATCGGCATGTCGCGGCAGCGCGGCATGGCCGAGGACGGCCGGGTCAAGGCGTTCGCCGACGGCGCGGACGGGACCGTCCTGTCCGAGGGCGTCGGCATCGTCGTCCTCGAACGGCTTTCGGTGGCCCGCGAGCGCGGCCACCAGGTGCTCGCCGTGCTCCGCGGCAGCGCGGTCAACCAGGACGGCGCGTCGAACGGCCTCACCGCCCCGAACGGCCCTTCGCAGCAGCGGGTGATCCGGGCCGCGCTGAGCACGGCCGGGCTGCAACCGTCCGAAGTGGACGCCGTCGAGGCGCACGGCACCGGCACCGCCCTGGGCGACCCGATCGAGGCGCAGGCGCTGCTGGCCACCTACGGCAAGAACCGGGAAACGCCGTTGTGGCTCGGCTCGCTGAAGTCGAACATCGGCCACACCCAGGCCGCCGCGGGCGTGGCGGCCGTCATCAAGATGGTCCAGGCGCTGCGGCACGACACCCTGCCGCCGACCCTCCACGTGCAGGAACCCACCAAGCAGGTGGACTGGTCCGCGGGCGCGGTCGAGCTGCTCACCGAAGGCCGCGAGTGGGCCCGCAACGGCCACCCGCGCCGGGCCGGCGTCTCGTCGTTCGGCATCAGCGGCACCAACGCGCACCTCATCCTCGAAGAGGCTCCCGCCGAGGAGCCTTCCGACGCGGACGTGCCCGAAGGTGTCGTGCCGGTCGTGGTGTCCGCGCGCAGCACCGGCTCCCTGGCGGGCCAGGCCGCCCGGCTGGCGGACTTCCTCGACGACGACGCCCCGCTGACCCGCGTGGCCGGGGCCCTGCTGTCGACCCGGGCGACGCTGACCGACCGGGCCGTCGTCGTGGCCGGCTCGGCCGCGGAAGCCCGCGAGGGCCTGACCGCACTGGCCCGCGGCGAGAGCGCGACCGGCCTGGTCACCGGCACCGCCGGAATGCCCGGCAAGACCGTGTGGGTGTTCCCCGGCCAGGGCACGCAGTGGGCCGGCATGGGCCGCGAGCTCCTCGACGCGTCCCCGGTGTTCGCCGAGCGGATCACCGAATGCGCCGCCGCGCTGGAGCCGTGGACCGACTGGTCGCTGCTGGACGTCCTCCGTGGCGAGGGTGACCTGGACCGCGTCGACGTGCTGCAGCCCGCGTGTTTCGCGGTGATGGTCGGGCTGGCCGCCATGTGGGCGTCGGTCGGGGTCGTGCCGGACGCCGTCCTGGGCCACTCCCAGGGTGAGATCGCCGCCGCCTGCGTGGCCGGTGCACTGTCCCTTGAAGACGCCGCGAAGGTGGTCGCGCTGCGCAGCCAGGCGATCGCGGCGGAGCTGTCGGGCCGCGGGGGCATGGCGTCGGTCCAGCTGAGCCACGACGAGGTGGCCGCTCGGCTCGCGCCGTGGGACGGGCGGGTCGAGATCGCCGCCGTCAACGGCCCGGCCTCGGTGGTGATCGCCGGTGACGCCGAAGCGCTCACCGAGGCCGTCGAAGCCCTCGGTGGCCGGCGGGTGGCGGTGGACTACGCGTCCCACACCCGGCACGTCGAAGACATCCAGGACACCCTCGCCGAGACCCTGGCCGGGATCACCGCCCAGGCGCCGGTCGTGCCGTTCTACTCGACCGTCACCGGCGATTGGATCACCGAAGCCGGGGTCGTCGACGGCGGCTACTGGTACCGGAACCTGCGCAACCAGGTCGGCTTCGGCCCGGCGGTGGCCGAGCTGCTCACCCAGGGCCACGGCGTGTTCGTCGAGGTCAGCGCGCACCCGGTGCTGGTCCAGCCGGTCACCGACGTGGTGGACGGCACCGAGGTCGACGCCGTCGTCACCGGAACCCTGCGGCGGCAGGACGGCGGCCCGCGGCGGCTGCTGACCTCGATGGCCGAGCTGTTCGTCCGGGGCGTCCCGGTCGACTGGGCCACGATGGCGCCGCCCGCGCGCGTCGAGCTGCCGACGTACGCCTTCGACCACCAGCACTTCTGGCTCAGCCCGCCCGCCGCGGCCGACGCGCCCGCGCTCGGCCTGGCCGGGGCCGATCACCCGCTGCTCGGGGCGGTCGTTTCCCTGCCGCAGTCCGGTGGCCTGGTCTTCACCTCGCGCCTCTCGGTGCGGACGCACCCGTGGCTCGCCGACGGCGTCCCGGGTGCCGCCCTGGTCGAGCTGGCCGTGCGGGCCGGTGACGAAATCGGGTGCCCGGTCCTCGCCGACTTGACCGTCGAGACACCTCTGGTGCTGCCCGAGAGCGGGGGCCTGCGGGTGCAGGTCGTCGTGGGCGGCGAGCGCACGGTCGACGTGTATTCGCAGCGCGAAGGCGACGAAGACTGGACCCGGAACGCCACCGGGCACCTCGCGGCCACCGCCCCGGCGGCCGAGCCGTTCGACTTCACGGTGTGGCCGCCCGCCGGTGCCGAACCGGCCGGCGGCGGGTGGCGGCGCGGCGAGGAGCTCTTCGCCGAGGTCGCGCTGCCCGAGGGGCAGGACGCCGGCGCGTTCGGCATCCACCCGGCGCTGCTGGACGCGGCCCTGCGCCCGGCCCTCGCCGACGACGAGCAGCCGGCGGAGTGGCACAACGTGGTCCTGCACGCCGCGGGCGCCTCGGCGCTGCGGGTGCGGCTGGTGCCCGGCGGCGTCCTCCAGGCGGCGGACGAAACCGGCGGCCTGGTCGTCACGGCGGAATCGGTCGTGGCCCGGCAGTTCTCGGCCGGGCAGGCCCGCGCCGGATCGCTGTACCGCGTCGACTGGACCGAAGTGTCCCTTGTGGACGGTGTGGTGCCGGATCGGGTCGAGGTGCTCGAAGCGTCCGGCGAGGAGCCCCTCGACCTGACCGCCCGGGTGCTGGAAGCCGTGCAGACGTTCCTCGCCGGCGCGGGGGAGGAAGCCCGGCTGGTCGTGGTGACCCGCGGCGCGGTCCGCGACGTGACCGACCCGGCCGGAGCGGCCGTGTGGGGTCTGGTCCGGGCCGCGCAGGCGGAAAACCCCGACCGGATCGTCCTGCTCGACACCGACGGCGAACTCCCGCTCGGCGCGGTCCTGGCGAGCGACGAGCCCCAGGTCGCCGTGCGCGGCGGGAAGTTCTTCGTGCCCCGCATCGCCCGCGCGGAGCAGGGCGGCGACGCCGTGTTCCGCCCGGACGGGACGGTCCTGATTTCGGGCGCCGGTGCGCTCGGCAGCCTGGTGGCCCGGCGCCTGGTCGAACGCCACGGCGTGCGGAAGCTGGTGCTGGCTTCCCGGCGCGGCCCGGCCGCCGAAGGCGTGGCGGAGCTGGTCGCCGAGCTGGCCGCGGACGTGTCGGTGGTCGCGTGTGACGTCTCCGACCGCGCCCAGGTGGCGGCCCTGCTCGACGAGCACCGGCCGACCGCTGTGGTGCACACCGCCGGGGTCCTCGACGCCGGTGTCATCGAGACGCTCGACCGCGACCGGCTGGCCCGGGTGTTCGGCCCCAAGGTCGACGCCGTCCGGCACCTCGACGAACTGACCCGTGACCGGGATCTCGACGCCTTCGTCGTCTACTCCTCGGTTTCGGCCGTGTTCATGGGCGCGGGCAGCGGCAGCTACGCCGCGGCGAACGCCTTCCTCGACGGCCTGATGGCCCACCGCCGGGCCGCGGGCCTGCCGGGCCTGTCGCTGGCGTGGGGCCTGTGGGACCAGAGCACCGGCATGGCGGCCAACACCGACGAGGCCACCCGGGCCCGGATGAGCCGCCGCGGTGGCCTGCAGATCATGACCCAGGACGAGGGCATGAACCTGTTCGACGCCGCCCTGCCTTCGGCGGAATCGCTGCTGGTGCCGGCCAAGCTGGACCTGCGCGGGGTGCGCGCCGACGCCGCCGCGGGCGGGACCGTGCCGCACCTGCTGCGCGGCCTGGTCCGCGCGGGCCGCCAGCAGGCGCGCACGGCGTCCACTGTGGACAGCGGGCTGGCCGGCCGGCTGTCCGGGCTCGCCCCGGCGGACCAGCTCACCCTGCTGCTGGACCTGGTCCGGGCGCAGGTGGCGGCCGTGCTCGGGCACGCCGACGCGAACGCCGTCCGCGTGGACACCGCGTTCAAGGACGCCGGCTTCGACTCGCTGACCGCGGTCGAGCTGCGCAACCGGATGCGGACCGCCACCGGGCTCAAGCTGCCCGCGACGCTGGTCTTCGACTACCCGAACCCCCAGGCCCTCGCCCGGCACCTGCGCGAGGAACTCGGCGGCGCGGCGGAGACGCCGGTGACCACGGCGGTCGCGAAGGCCGACCTCGACGAGCCGATCGCCATCGTCGGCATGGCCTGCCGCCTGCCGGGCGGTGTCGCCGGTCCCGAGGACCTCTGGCGGCTGGTCGCCGAGGGCCGGGACGCGGTGTCGGAGTTCCCGGCCGACCGCGGCTGGGACCTCGAGAGCATCTACGACCCGGACCCGGCCCGCCCGGGCAAGACCTACACCCGGCACGGCGGGTTCCTGCACGAAGCCGGCCTCTTCGACGCGGGCTTCTTCGGGATCTCGCCGCGCGAGGCCGTCGCGATGGACCCGCAGCAGCGGCTGCTCCTGGAGTCCTCCTGGGAGGCCATGGAAGACGCCGGGGTCGACCCGCTTTCGCTCAAGGGCACCGACGTCGGCGTGTTCACCGGCATGTTCGGCCAGGGCTACGTGGCCCCGGGGGACAGCGTCGTCACCCCGGAGCTGGAGGGCTTCGCGGGCACGGGCGGGTCGTCGAGCGTGGCGTCCGGCCGCGTGTCGTACGTGTTCGGGTTCGAAGGCCCGGCCGTGACGATCGACTCGGCGTGCTCGTCCTCGCTGGTCGCGATGCACCTCGCCGCGCAGTCCCTGCGGCAGGGCGAGTGCTCGATGGCGCTGGCCGGCGGGGCGACGGTGATGGCGAACCCCGGCGCGTTCGTGGAGTTTTCCCGCCAGCGGGGCCTCGCCGTCGACGGGCGCTGCAAGGCGTTCGCCGCCGCGGCCGACGGCACCGGCTGGGCCGAGGGTGTCGGCGTGCTCGTCCTCGAACGGGTTTCCGTGGCCCGCGAACGCGGCCACCGGATCCTGGCCGTGCTGAGCGGCAGCGCGGTCAACCAGGACGGCGCGTCCAACGGCCTGACCGCCCCGAACGGGCCCTCGCAGCAGCGGGTGATCCGGCGGGCCCTGGCCGGTGCCGGGCTGGCACCGTCCGATGTGGACGCCGTCGAAGCGCACGGCACCGGGACCACGCTGGGTGACCCGATCGAGGCGCAGGCCCTGATCGCCACCTACGGCAAGGACCGCGAGACGCCGTTGTGGCTCGGCTCGCTCAAGTCGAACATCGGCCACGCGCAGGCCGCGGCGGGGGTCGCGGGCGTGATCAAGATGGTGCAGGCGCTGCGGCACGAAGTCCTGCCGCCGACGCTGCACGTCGACGAACCGACCCCCGAGGTGGACTGGTCCGCCGGGGCGGTCGAACTGCTGACCGAGGCGCGCGAGTGGCCGCGCACCGGCCGGCCGCGCCGGGCCGGGGTGTCCGCGTTCGGCGTCAGCGGCACGAACGCGCACCTGATCCTGGAGGAGGCGCCCGCCGAAGAGCCGGTGCCCACGCCCGAGGTGCCCGTGGTGCCGGTCGTGGTTTCCGCCCGCAGCACGGCTTCCCTGGCCGCCCAGGCCGGTCGGCTCGCCGGGATCGCGGCGGGTGACGCGCCGCTGGCGGGCGTGGCCCGGGCGCTGGTGGCGAACCGGGCCGCGCTGACCGAACGCGCGGTCGTCGTCGCGGGCTCCCGCGAAGAAGCCCTGACGGGCCTGGAAGCGCTGGCCCGCGGCGAAGACACCGCCGCGGTGGTCACCGGCCGGGCGGGGGCGCCGGGCAAGCTCGTCTGGGTCTTTCCGGGCCAGGGCTCGCAGTGGGCCGGAATGGGCCGGGCGCTGCTCGAAGAGTCCCCGGTGTTCGCCGAGCGGGTCGCCGAGTGCGCGGCGGCGCTGGCGCCGTGGGTCGACTGGTCGCTGCTCGACGTGCTGCGCGGGGACGCCGACCTGCTGGACCGCGTCGACGTCGTGCAGCCGGCCAGCTTCGCCATGATGGTCGGCTTGGCCGCGGTGTGGCAGGCCGCCGGCGTGCGGCCGGACGCCGTGGTGGGGCACTCCCAGGGCGAGATCGCCGCCGCCTGCGTGTCGGGGGCGTTGTCGCTGCAGGACGCGGCGAAGGTCGTGGCCCTGCGCAGCCAGGCGATCGCCACCCGGCTGGCCGGCCGGGGCGGCATGGCCTCGGTCGCGCTGAGCGAAGAAGAAGCGACCGCCTGGCTGGCGCCGTGGGCCGACCGGGTCCAGGTGGCCGCGGTCAACAGCCCCACCTCCGTGGTGATCGCCGGGGAAGCCCAGGCCCTCGACGAGGTCGTCGAAGCGCTGTCCGGGCAGGACGTCCGCGTCCGGCGGGTGGCCGTGGACTACGGGTCCCACACCAACCAGGTCGAAGCGATCGAGGACCTGCTCGCCGAAACCCTGGCCGGGATCGAGGCGCAGGCCCCGGAGGTGCCGTTCTTCTCGACGCTCACTGGCGACTGGATCACGGAACCGGGTGTCGTGGACGGCGGCTACTGGTACCGGAACCTGCGCAACCGGGTCGGGTTCGGCCCGGCGGTGGCCGAGCTCGGCCGCCAGGGCCACGGCGTGTTCGTCGAGGTCAGCGCGCACCCGGTGCTGGTCCAGCCGCTCAGCGAGATCAGCGACGACGCGGTGGTGACCGGCTCGCTGCGGCGCGACGACGGTGGCCTCCGCCGCCTGCTGACGTCGATGGCCGAGCTGTTCGTCCGGGGTGTGGCACTCGACTGGACCGCGGTCCTGCCTCCGGCCGGCCGGGTCGACCTGCCCAAGTACGCCTTCGACCACCGGCACTACTGGCTCCGGCCCGCCGAGTCCGCGACCGACGCGGCCTCGCTGGGCCAGGCGGCGGCCGACCACCCGCTGCTGGGCGCGGTCGTCGAGCTGCCGCAGTCCGACGGCCTGGTCTTCACCTCGCGGCTGTCGGTGCGGACGCACCCGTGGCTGGCCGACCACGCGGTCGGCGGTGTCGTGATCCTCCCGGGCTCCGGGCTGGCCGAGCTGGCCGTGCGGGCCGGCGACGAAGCCGGGTGCACCGCCCTCGACGAGCTGATCATCGAGGCGCCGCTGGTCGTGCCCGCCCAGGGCGCGGTCCGCGTTCAGGTCGCGCTGAGCGGCCCGGACGAGACCGGCTCGCGCACGGTGGACGTCTACTCGCAGCGCGACGGCGGCACCGGCTGGACGCGGCACGCCACCGGCGTCCTGTCGTCGGCGCCCGCCCAGGCCGCGGCGTTCGACTTCCGGGCCTGGCCGCCCGCGGACGCCGAGCGCGTCGACGTCGGCACCTTCTACACCGGCCTCGCCGAGCGGGGTTACGGGTACGGGCCGGCGTTCCAGGGGCTGCGGGCGGTGTGGCGGCGCGACGGCGACGTCTTCGCCGAGGTCGTGCTGCCGGAGGACCTGCGCAAGGACGCGGGCCGGTTCGGCGTCCACCCGGCACTGCTCGACGCGGCCCTGCAGGCCGCGACCGTCGGTGGTGAGCCCGGTGAGCCGGTGCTCGCCTTCGCGTGGAACAGCCTCGTCCTGCACGCCGCGGGCGCCTCGGCCCTGCGGGTCCGGCTTTCGCCGAGCGGCTCGGACGCACTGTCCGTCGAAGCCGCCGACGAGACCGGCGGCCTGGTCCTGACCATGGACTCGCTGGTGTCCCGGCCGGTTTCGGCCGAGCAGCTGGGCGCCGCGGCCGGCCCGGGCCACGACGCGATGTTCCGCGTCGACTGGACCGAGCTCCCCGGGGGCCGGCTGACGGCCGCCGTCGAGGACGCCGAAGTCCTGGAGGTCGCCGGAGGTGACTCCGCGCTGGCCGCGACCACCCGGGTCCTGGAGAAGCTCCAGGCGTGGTTGGCCGGACCCGAAGAGGAACGCCTGGTCGTCGTCACGCGCGGGGCGGTGCCCGCCGGGGGCGACCACACGCTGACCGACCCCGCGGCGGCGGCGGTGTGGGGCCTGGTCCGGTCCGCCCAGGCGGAACACCCGGACCGGATCGTCCTCCTGGACACCGACGGCGAACTCCCCCTGGACGCCGTCTTGGCCTCGGGCGAGCCGCAGCTCGCGGTCCGCGGCACGACCCTCCTCGTGCCCCGGCTGGCCCGCGCCACCCGGATCGCGGACACGCCCGCCGCGTTCGAGCCGGACGGCACGGTCCTGGTCTCGGGCGCCGGAGCGCTGGGCACGCTGGTGGCCCGGCACCTGGTGACCCGGCACGGTGTGCGGAAGCTCGTCCTGGCCAGCAGGCAGGGCCTGGACGCCGACGGCGCGAAGGACCTGATCAGTGACCTGCCCGACGCGGACGTGTCCTTTGTGGCCTGTGACGTCTCGGACCGCGACCAGGTGGCCGCTCTCCTCGCGGACCTGCCGGAGCTCACCGGGGTGGTGCACACCGCCGGCGTCTTCGAGGACGGCGTGATCGAGGCGCTGACCCCCGACCAGTTGGCGAACGTCTACGCGGCGAAGGTCGACGCGGTCCGCCACCTCGACGAGCTCACCCGGGACCGGAACCTCGGTGCGTTCGTCGTGTTCTCGTCCGTCGCCGGGGTCATGGGCGGCGGCGGCCAGGGCCCGTACGCGGCGGCCAACGCCTTCCTGGACGCGGCGATGGCCCACCGCCGGGCCGCGGGCCTGCCGGGCCTGTCCCTGGCCTGGGGCCTGTGGGAACGCAGCGGCGGCATGGCCGCCCACCTCAGCGAGGTCGACCACGCGCGGGCCGGCCGCAACGGCGTCCTGGAACTGAGCCGGGCCGAGGGCCTGGAGCTGTTCGACCTCGGGCTGCGGATGGCCGGCTCGCTGCTGGTGCCGATCAAGCTCGACCTGGCCGCCCTGCGGGCGGGCGCGGTACCGGTGCTGTTCCGCGGCCTGGTGCGGCCGGTCCGGAGCCAGGCCCGTTCGGTGTCCACTGTGGACAAGGGGCTGGCCGGGCTCGCCCCGGCCGAGCGGGAGGCGCGGCTCGTCGACCTGGTCCGCGGGCAGGTCGCGGTGGTGCTCGGCTACGACGGTCCGGAGGCGGTCCGCCCGGACACCGCGTTCAAGGACACCGGGTTCGACTCGCTGACGTCGGTGGAGCTGCGCAACCGGCTGCGCGAGGCGACCGGGTTGAAGCTGCCCGCCACGCTGGTCTTCGACTACCCGAACCCCTTGGCCGTGGCCCGGTACCTGAGCGCGCGGCTGGTGCCGGAGAGCAACGGGAACGGGCACGGCGCGGACGGCGACCGGCTGCGGCACGCGCTCGCGGCCGTCGTGACCGAAGAGCCGTCGATCGCCGAGCTCGGTGTCGACGACCTCGTGCAACTGGCTTTCGGCGACGAGTGATGGGGAGCAAGTGGTGAGTGCGTCGTATGAAAAGGTCGTCGAGGCGCTGCGGAAGTCCCTCGAAGAGGTCGGCACGCTGAAGAAGCGGGTCGGCGCCGCCAGTGAGCCGATCGCGATCGTCGGCATGGCGTGCCGGCTGCCCGGTGGCGTCACCGGCCCCGCCGACCTGTGGCGGCTGGTGGCCGAGGGCGGCGACGCCGTGTCGGGGTTCCCCACCGACCGCGGCTGGGACCTGGACACCCTGTTCGACGCGGACCCCGACCACGCGGGGACGTCGTACACCGACCAGGGCGGCTTCCTCCACGACGCGGCCCTGTTCGACCCGGGCTTCTTCGGGATCTCGCCGCGGGAAGCGCTGGCCATGGACCCGCAGCAGCGGCTGCTGCTGGAGGCGTCCTGGGAAGCCCTGGAAGACGTCGGCCTCGACCCGACGTCGTTGAAGGGCACCGACGTCGGCGTGTTCACCGGCGCCGGCGGCTCGGGCTACGGCGGCGGCCTGACCGGGCCGGAGATGCAGAGCTTCGCGGGCACCGGGCTGGCGTCGAGCGTGGCGTCGGGCCGGGTGTCCTACGTGTTCGGGTTCGAAGGCCCGGCCGTCACGATCGACACGGCGTGCTCGTCGTCGCTGGTCGCGATGCACCTCGCCGCGCAGGCCCTCCGGCAGGGGGACTGCTCGATGGCGCTGGCCGGCGGCGCGATGGTGATGTCGGGCCCCGACTCGTTCGTCGTCTTCTCCCGGCAGCGGGGCCTGGCCGCGGACGGCCGGTGCAAGGCGTTCGCCTCGGGGGCCGACGGCATGGTGCTCGCCGAGGGCATCAGCGTGGTCGTGCTGGAACGGCTGTCGGTCGCCCGGCAGCGCGGGCACCGGGTGCTGGCCGTGCTGCGGGGCAGCGCGGTGAACCAGGACGGCGCGTCCAACGGCCTCACCGCCCCGAACGGCCCTTCGCAGCAGCGGGTGATCCGCGCCGCGCTGGCGAACGCCGGCCTCGGACCGTCCGATGTGGACCTCGTCGAGGCGCACGGCACCGGGACGAGCCTGGGCGACCCCATCGAGGCGCAGGCGCTGCTGGCCACCTACGGGCAGGAGCGGGAGACGCCCCTGTGGCTCGGCTCGCTCAAGTCGAACATCGGCCACACGCAGGCCGCCGCGGGCGTGGCCAGCGTGATCAAGGTCGTCCAGGCGCTGCGGCACGGCGTCATGCCGGCGACCCTGCACGTCGACGAGCCCAGCGCCCAGGTGGACTGGACCGAAGGCGCGGTGGAACTGCTGACCGAGAGCCGCGAGTGGCCGCGCGGCGAGCGGCCGCGCCGGGCCGGGGTGTCCTCGTTCGGGGTCAGCGGCACGAACGTGCACCTGATCATCGAGGAAGCCCCCGCCGAGTCCGTCGTGAGTGAAAAAGCGGGTTCTAACCCTCCTTACCACTCACGACCGGCCGTGGTGCCGCTCGTGGTGTCCGCGCGCAGCACCGGTTCCCTGGCCGGGCAGGCCGGCCGGCTGACCGGGCTGGACGTGCCCCTCACGCAGCTCGCCGGGGCGCTGGTGTCCGGGCGCGCGGTGCTGGAGGAACGCGCCGTCGTCGTGGCCGGTTCGGACGAGGAAGCCCGCGCGGGACTGGCCGCGCTGGCCCGCGGTGAGGCCGCGCCCGGCGTCGTGACCGGGTCCGCGGGCAAGCCGGGCAAGGTCGTCTGGGTGTTCCCGGGCCAGGGGACGCAGTGGGTGGGCATGGGCCGGGAGCTCCTGGATGCCTCGCCGGTGTTCGCCGAGCGGATCAAGGAGTGCGCGGCCGCCCTCGATCAGTGGACCGACTGGGCCCTGCTCGACGTCCTCCGCGGCGAAGGCGACCTGGACCGCGTCGACGTGCTGCAGCCCGCGTGCTTCGCGGTGATGGTCGGGCTGGCCGCCGTCTGGGCGTCCGTGGGGGTCCGGCCGGACGCCGTCGTCGGGCACTCGCAGGGCGAGATCGCCGCGGCCTGCGTGTCGGGCGCGCTGACGCTGGACGACGCCGCGAAGGTGGTGGCCTTGCGCAGCCAGGCGATCGCGGCGCGGCTGTCCGGCCGCGGCGGGATGGCGTCGGTCGCGCTGAGCGAAGCCGAGGCGGACGCGCGGCTGGCGCTGTGGGACGGCCGGATCGAGGTCGCCGCGGTCAACGGCCCGGCTTCGGTGGTGATCGCCGGGGACGCCCAGGCGCTGAACGAAGCCCTGGAAGTGCTGGCCGGCGACGGCGTCCGCGTCCGGCAGGTCGCCGTCGACTACGCGTCGCACACCCGGCACGTCGAGGACATCCGCGACACCCTCGCCGAGGCACTCGCCGGGATCACCGCGCAGGCCCCGGCCGTGCCGTTCTTCTCGACCGTCACCGGCGAGTGGGTGCAGGACGCCGGCGTCCTGGACGGTGGCTACTGGTACCGCAACCTGCGCAACCAGGTCGGGTTCGGCCCGGCGGTGGAAGCCCTGATCGCGCAGGGGCACGGCGTGTTCGTCGAGGTCAGCGCGCACCCGGTGCTGGTGCAGCCGATCAGCGAGCTCACCGACGCGGTCGTCACCGGGACGCTCCGGCGCGACGACGGCGGCCCGCGGCGGCTGCTGACGTCGATGGCCGAGCTGTTCGTCCGCGGCATCGACGTCGACTGGGCCACGCTGGTCCCGCCCGCGCGGGTCGAGCTGCCGACGTACGCCTTCGACCACCAGCACTTCTGGCTCCGGCCGGCCGCGCAGGCGGACGCCGTCTCGCTCGGCCAGGCCGAGGCCGGGCACCCGCTGCTCGGCGCGGTCGTGCGGCTGCCGCAGTCGGACGGCCTCCTGTTCACCTCGCGGCTGTCGCTGCGGACGCACCCGTGGCTGGCCGACCACACCATCGGCGGCGTGGTGCTCTTCCCCGGAACCGGGCTGGTCGAGCTGGCCGTGCGGGCCGGGGACGAGGCCGGCTGCCCGGTCCTCGACGAGCTCGTGACCGAAGCGCCGCTGGTCGTGCCCGCGCAGGGCGGCGTGAACGTCCAGGTCACGGTGAGCGGCCCGGACCGGAACGGCTCGCGCACGGTCGACATCCACTCCGAGCGCGACGACGGGTGGACCCGGCACGCGACCGGCACGGTCTCGGCGACCCCGGCCACCGGCACCCGGTTCGACTTCACCGCGTGGCCGCCGCCGGACGGGCAGCGCGTCGAGATCGGCGACTTCTACCCCGACCTCGCCGAGCGCGGATACGCGTACGGGCCGCTGTTCCAGGGCGTGCGGGCGGTGTGGCAGCGCGGCGAAGAGGTGTTCGCCGAGGTCACCCTGCCCGGCGACCGGCGGGACGACGCCGCCCGGTTCGGCCTGCACCCCGCGCTGCTCGACGCGGCCCTGCAGACCGGGACGATCGCCGCGGCCGCGTCCGGACAGCCCGGCAAGTCGGTCATGCCGTTCTCCTGGAACCGGCTGGCGCTGCACGCGGCGGGGGCCGCGGGCCTGCGGGTCCGGGTCGCGCCCGGCGGACCGGACGCGCTGACCGTCGAGGCCGCCGACGAGACCGGCGCCCCGGTTTTGACGTTGGCCTCGCTGATCCTGCGCGAGGTCGCCCTCGACCAGCTCGACACCGCGCGCACCAGCTCGCTGTACCGGGTCGACTGGCCCGAACTGACCACTGTGGACAGTGTGGCCCCGGCGGGCCGGGCCGAGGTGCTGGAAGCCTTCGGCGAGGAGCCCCTGGCGCTGACCAGCCGGGTCCTGGAGGCCGTGCAGGCGTTCCTCACCGACGCGCCGGACGAAGCCCGCCTGGTCGTGGTGACCCGCGGCGCCGTCCGCGAGGTGACCGACCCGGCCGGGGCCGCGGTGTGGGGCCTGGTCCGGGCCGCGCAGTCGGAGAACCCGGACCGGTTCGTCCTGTTCGACACCGACGGCGAGGTGCCCCTGGACGCGGTGCTGGCCACCGGCGAGCCGCAGCTGGCGTTGCGCGGCACCACGTTCTCGGTGCCGCGGCTCGCCCGCGTCACCGAACCGGCCGAAGCGCCCCTGACCTTCCGCCCGGACGGGACGGTCCTGGTCTCCGGGGCCGGGACGCTCGGTGCGCTCGCCGCCCGCGACCTCGTCACCCGGCACGGCGTGCGCCGGCTCGTGCTGGCCAGCCGCCGCGGCCGCGACGCCGACGGCGTCGAAGACCTCATCACCGAGCTGACCGGGCACGGCGCGTCGGTGTCCGCGGTGACTTGTGACATCTCCGACCGGGACCAGGTGGCCGCGCTCCTCGAGGAGCACCCGGTGACCGCGGTCGTGCACACGGCGGGCGTGTTCGACGCCGGGGTCACCGGGGCGCTGAACCGTGACCGGCTGGCCAAGGTCTTCGCCCCCAAGGTGGACGCCGGCCGCCACCTCGACGAGCTGACCCGCGACGCCGACCTCGACGCGTTCATCGTCTACTCGTCCGCCTCCTCGATCTTCATGGGCGCGGGCAGCGGCGGGTACGCGGCGGCGAACGCCTTCCTCGACGGCCTGATGGCCGCCCGCCGCGCGGCGGGCCTGCCCGGCCTGTCACTGGCCTGGGGCCCGTGGGAGCAGCTCACCGGCATGGCCGGCACCATCGACGACCTCACCCTGGCCCGGATGAGCCGGCGCGAAGGCCGCGGCGGCGTCCGGGCGCTCGGGTCCGCCGAGGGCATGGCGCTGTTCGACGCCGCACTCGCGGCCGGAGAAGCCCTGCTGGTGCCGATCGAACTCGACCTGCGCGAGGTCCGGGCCGACGCGGCCGCCGGCGGCACCGTCCCGCACCTGCTGCGCGGCCTGGTCCGGGCGGGCCGGCAGGCG
>NZ_JBSGJD010000239.1:0-14834 GCF_053605405.1 Amycolatopsis sp. NPDC003861 | reverse complement strand
TCTCCAGCCCCCGGCCACCACCGAGATCAACACCCAAACCCCACCCCTCTTTCCCAACCCGCCCCCCCCCCGATCGGGCACGGCCCCCGGGGCGCCGCGCCGGTCCGCCGCCGGCCGGCGGTGACGGCTGGCGGTGACGGCCCCTCGCCTCGCCGCGGGGTGACTTCCGGCGGTTCGGATCGGCCCCCGGTTCTCCGCGGACGGCCGGTCGCCCCTTCGGCTCGCGTGATCGAAGGGTCGACACGGCCCGGAACAGCCGTGAGCGGAGCCGGTCGTCAACCGCCGACGTGGATGCCCGGGCGGCGGGCCGGGTCCCTCTCCGCGCTGCGGATGATCTCCCGCACCACCGGGGCCGTGTCGCCGCGGCCGAGGAGCAGGTAGCGGAACAGGTGGCCGAGCGGGTTGCCCTCCGACCACTCGAAATAACACCGGGGCCGGACACCCGTCACGTCGCGCAGGGTGAGCAGGATCGCCGCGATCGCGTTGGGGGCCGCGGGGCTGTTCGCGCGGAGGATCCGGTAGCCGTCGATCTCCACGCCGCGCACCTCGAGCACGTTGCTGAACTCCGACGGGTCCACCACGTCGATCTCCAGGAACAGGATGTCGGCCGCACCGGGCACCGGGTTCATCCCGCGCTGCTCGGCCTCCTTCGCCGAATACTCGGCGTGGTCGCCGCCCTGGCGCTTGTTGGCGACGATGTTCAGGGCGCCGTCGTGGGCCAGTGAGCCGGCGATGAACCGGCGGGCCTCCTCGTCGAACTCGATGCGGTCGGCGCGCAGTTCCGTCGTCCGCGACACGCGGGACACCAGCGAAACGACGATGATCCCGAGGATGAACAGGGCCGAGATGGCGATCCCGTCCGGCTTTTCGATGACGTTTTCGACGAGGGCGTACAGCAGCACGAGCGTCAGGACGACGAAGCCGGCGGCCGCACCGCGCTGGCGGTGCCGGATCGCCGAGATGCTGACGGCGACCGCGCCGGAGACCATCATCGCCAGGATGCCGGTCGCGTAGGCGCCGGCCTGGGCGTTGACGTCGGCGCCGAACGCGATGGTGATGAGGATGCTGATCACCGTGTAGACGACGACCACCGGCCGGACGGCGCGGCCCCACTCCGGCGCCATGCCGTACGAGGGCAGGTACCGCGGGACGATGTTGATCAGCCCGGCCATCGCCGAGGCCCCGGCGAACCACAGGATCAGCACGCTGCTGACGTCGTAGACGGTCCCGAAGAGCTCGCCGAGTTCGCGGTGGGCGAGGTAGGCCATGGCGCGGCCGTTGGCCTCGCCGCCGTCCTTGAAGGCGTCGGCCGGGATCAGCACCGTGGTGACGAAGCTGGTCGCGATCAGGAACACCGACATGATGAGCGCGGCGGCCGTCAGCAGCTTGCGCGTGTTGCGGATCCGGGATTCCAGCTTCTCCTCGGCGTTCTTCCCGTCGGCCGCGACCAGCGGCATCATGCTCACGCCGGTCTCGAACCCGGACAGCCCCAGCACCAGCATCGGGAAGGCGATGACGGCCGGGCCGATGACGCCGGCGAACCCGCCACCGCCGGCGGTGAGCGCGTCGGCCCAGTGGGAGAGGGCGGCCGGATCGCCGAGCAGGTCGATCACGCCCGCGACCGTCACCACGGCGTTGAGCAGCAGGAAGACGGCGACGAGCGGGATGGCGACCCCGACGGCCTCGCTGAACCCGAGCAGGAACACCCCGCCGAGGATGAGCAGCAGCACGACGGTGATCAGCACCGCGTGGCCGTGCAGGAAGCCCGGCAGGTACGGGTTCTCCAGTAGGTGCACGGTGGCGTCCGCCGACGACAGCGTGATCGTGATGATCCACGACGTCGCGACGAACCCGAGCAGGGTGAGGACGAAGAGCTTCCCGCGCCAGAACGGCAGCAGGTTCTCCAGCATCGCGACCGAGCCCTGGCCGTGCGGGCTTTCGCGGGCCACCCGGCGGTACATCGGCAGCATCCCGAGCAGCGTCAGCGCGACGATCAGGAGGGTCGCCAGCGGCGAGAGCGCCCCGGCGGCGAGCGCGGCGATGCCGGGCAGGTAGGAGAGGGTGGAGAAGTAGTCGACGCCGGTCAGGCACATGACCTTCCACCACGCCTGCGGCGTGCCGTGGTCCTCGCCGCCCGCGCGGCCGACCGGCGCGACGCGGTGCTCCAGGAGCCACCGCGCCACGGGCGAAGAGGGCGGCTGCGGCGGTGCCGGGCTGTCGACGCTCGCCGGTATGGTCAAATCGGGTGAAGCACCCATTTCGCCCTCTCGTCCCCTCGTCCCCCGCAAAACCGTGGTGCTCAGCATGCCCGACCCCGCGGCGACGGCGCACGGGAGGCTCCGGACCGGCGGTCCTCTTCGGACGGTAGGGGCCTCGCGCGTGATTGGAGGGGCGACACGCGTGATGGGAGGTCGACACGGCGTTCGCCGTTTCCCGGGCCGCGACGGCGGGTAGCCGAGGCGACATGCCCGGACGTGAAGACTTGCCCAGCACGTTGCTGCGGTCGCCGCGCAAGGCCCAGGACACCTGGGTGGCCGCGCACGACTCCGCCCTGGCCACCTACGGCCCCGGCCGGCGGGCCCAGCAGACCGCCTACTCGGCCTTGAAGCACACCTTCGAGAAGGTCGGCGACCACTGGGAACCCAAGCCGGAGCGCGGGCCGTCGGACGAGCAGGCCGCCCGGGGCGCCGGGCAGCCCGAAAAGCCGACCCACGGCGGCGTCAACGCCACCGCGAGCCGGCAGCACCTCTACGAGCGCGCCAAGCAGCTCGGCGTCCCCGGCCGGTCACGGATGTCCAAGGACGAGCTCGTCGCCGCCCTGGAGAAGGAAAACCGCCGGCGCACCGACCGGGCCCGGCGGGCCGGGTGAGGTGCCCGGTCAGAACTCGTCGGTGCCGGTGAGCTCGTGCTCGAAGGCGTCCGCGCGGGCGACGACCGCCTTGAGCGGGCGCTCGAACTCCTCCTGGATGCTGAGGTCCTCCAGCGGCACGGTGTGCTTCAGCAGCGCGACGCCGTCGACCACCGCCGCACCGCCGACGGCCGAGCCGCCCGCCAGCTCGAGGAACCGGCGCAGGTCGACCCGGTCGGCCCAGCCGACCGGGGAGGACAGCTCGATCCACGAGCCGCCGTCGAGCTCCGTGAGGTGATGCACCGTCACCTGCTGCGTCCGGTCCCGCGGGCCCTCCAGCCGGAACCGCAGCCAGCCCTCCGACTCCTCGAGGACCTCGTACCGCGTCCGGACAAAGTTGATCACGTCGATCCAGGTGGTCACCCGCTGCGCCTCCCGCCTTCGGCCTGCCTGCGCGGTCGAGCATCTCACGTCCGCGTGAACAACGGACCGCTGGTTGCCGGGGCGGTTCCGTGACACGATCGAAGGCGTGCGGAGCCGTCCAGCAGCGTGGCGGATTTCGCCGGTCGTCGTCGGCGGTGAGCACCGGTGACCACCGGCCGTCCGGCGCGGTTCCCGGTCGTGGCCCTGGTCGCTTCGGCCGGCGGCCTGGACGCCTTCGCGCGGGTGCTCGGCCCGCTGCCCGCGGGCTTCCCGGCGGCGGTGCTCGTCGCTCAGCACCTCGACCCGTTGCGGGCGAGCCACCTGACGTCGATCCTGGCCGAGCGCACCGCACTCCGGGTGGCCGAAGCCGGCGACGGCGACGAGCTCGTTCCCGGCGTGGCCCTGGTCGTCCCGGCGGGCCGGCACCTGCTGCTGGCGCCGGAATCGCGGGTCGTGCTGGTGGACGCCGGTGCCCTGCCGCCGGCGCGGCCGTCGGCGGACCTGCTGCTGGCCACCCTCGCCGTGACCTGCGGCCCCCGGGCACTGGCCGTGGTCCTGACCGGCAAGGGCACCGACGCCCAGGCCGGGATCCGTGCCGTCGCCCGCTGCGGCGGCACCGTGTTCGCCCAGGACGAGGCGACGTCCGCGCACTTCGGCATGCCCGGCGCCGCCATCCGCACGGGCCTGGTCCACGCCGTGCTGCCGCTGCCTGGGATCGCCGCCGCCGTGCTCGCCCACGTCTCGTCCGCGAGCGACCGGGTGTTTAGCCCGGACAGTGGGGGCTACCCGGTGTAGTGAACGGTCTCCACTACCGTGAGCTCCACAGTGAGGAGGTGGGCGCGGTGCCACCCTTCCGGCGTGACCTCGTGGTCGTCGGTGCGTCGGCCGGCGGGGTCGAGGCGCTGCGCACGGTGGTGTCGGCGCTGCCGCCGGACTTCCCCGCCGCGGTGCTGGTCACCATGCACCTGTCCGCCGGGACGCAGAGTGCGCTGGCCCGCATCCTCGACCGAGCGGGCCCGCTGCCGGCCCGGGAAGCGCGCCACGGCGCACCGATCGAGCCGGGCACCGTCTCCGTCGCGCGCCCGGACCAGCACCTGCTCACCGGCGACGGGATTCTCGTCCTGACCCAGGGGCCGACCGAGAACGGGCACCGCCCGGCGATCAACGCGACCTTCCGGTCGGCTGCCCTGACCGGCGGTCCGAGGGCCGTCGGCGTCGTGCTCTCGGGCGTGCTGGACGACGGCGCGGCCGGGCTGCGCGCGATCGTGGACCGGGGCGGCGTCGCCGTCGTCCAGGACCCGGCCGACGCGCTGTACAGCGGCATGCCGGAGAACGCGCTGGCTCAGGTGGACACCGAGCACGTGGTGCGGGCCGGCGAGCTCGGCGCGCTGCTCGACAAGCTGGTCCGGATGCCGGTCGAGGCGGCCGAGCTCCCGCCGCCCCCGGTGTCCCTGCTGCTGGAGGACCGGATCGCCCGCGAAGCGGTCCGCGCCGGCGCGCTCCCGGACGCCGAACGGGACGACGCATCGGGGTACACCTGCCCGGACTGCCAGGGCTCGCTCACCGAGGTCGACCTCGGCCGGTACCGCTGCCGGATCGGGCACGCCTGGTCGGCGCAGGCCCTGCTCGCGGCCCACGACGGCGAGTTCCGGTTCGCGTTGCAGAAGGCGTTGCGCGCGCTCGACGAAAAGGCGGGCCTGTCCCGGAAGCTGGCCGCCCAGCTCTCCGGACGGCACCCGGGCGGGCTCTCGGACCGCTATGCGGCGTCGGCCGGCGAAGCCGCGCAAGCCGCGGAGACCCTGCGCCGGTTCCTCCTCGAGACGACCGACGGCGCCGGGGAGGAAACGGCGGCACCATGAGCCACACCCCCGTCCACCTGACCGTCGGCCGCCGCGAAGAGGCGACCGTCGTTCAGGTCAGCGGTGAACTGAACCTCGGTTCGTACCCCGTCCTGCGCGACGGCCTGCTCAAGATCGCCACCGACGCGCCGGACGGCTTGGTGGCCGACATCGGCGAGCTGGCCATCGCCGACTCCTCGCTGGTGAGCGTGTTCTCCCTGGTCGCCATGCGGATCGGCGACTGGCCGGGCATCCCGTTCACGATCGTCGCCGAGGCGGGGCAGCGGGTGCTGCTGATTCGGCACGTGGTCGACCGCTACGTCCCGGTCCGCGCCGGCCTGGCGGCGGCGATCGCGGCACTGGACCACCCGGTGCGCCGCCGGAGTGAACGCACCTTTTCCCGCGCCGAAAGCACGTCGGCGCACGTCCGCGAGTTCGTGACGCGCCGGTTGCTCGAGTGGGAGGTGGCCGAGCTCGCCGAGGACGCCCGCCTGATCGCCACCGAGCTGGTCGAGAACGTCCTGCGGCACACCGCTTCCGAACCGAAGCTGCGGCTCGACCTGCGCCGCGGGGTGTGCACGGTGGCCGTGGCCGACCAGGACACCCGGCCGGCCATGCTGCTCGAACGGCTGTCCCCGTTCGAACCGGGCATGGGACTGAAGCTGGTCGCGCAGGTCGCCCGTTCGTGGGGCTGCAGCCGGTCGTGGGCCGGGGGCAAGGTCGTCTGGGCCGTGCTGGTTCCGAGTGCCCGCACCACCGGTGACCGTCCGGCCGGGTAGCGTGTCGGACCGTGACCGAGCCCAAGGAACCCAACGGCGAGTTCGAGTCCGTGCTCACCTACCTCAAGGAGTCGAGGGGCTTCGACTTCACCGGGTACAAGCGGAGCAGCCTGATGCGCCGGGTCCGCCGCCGGATGAGCCAGGTCGAGATCGACAGCTACGCGGACTACATCGACCAGCTCCAGGTCAACGCCGACGAGTTCGTCGCACTGTTCAACACGATCCTGATCAACGTGACCGGGTTCTTCCGCGATCCGGACGCGTGGGACCACCTGCGGGAGCACGTGCTGCCGGCCCTGCTGGCCGAGCGCAGTCCCGAAGAGCCGATCCGCGTGTGGAGCGCCGGCTGCGCGGCCGGCCAGGAGGCCTACAGCCTCGCGATGCTCTTCGCCGACACCCTCGGCGTCGAGGCGTTCCGGCAGCGGGTGAAGATCTACGCCACGGACGTCGACGACGAGGCACTGGCGCAGGCCCGGCACGCGGCCTACACCCCGGCGGAGGTCGAAGGGCTCAGCGAGGCGCAGCTGGAGCAGTTCTTCGAGCTGCAGGGCAGCCGGTACTGCTTCCGCAAGGACCTGCGCCGGTCGGTGATCTTCGGCCGCAACGACCTGGTGCAGGACGCCCCGATCTCGCGGATCGACCTGCTGGTCTGCCGCAACACGCTGATGTACTTCAACGCCGAGACCCAAACCAAGATCCTGGAACGGTTCCACTTCGCCCTCGCGCCCCGCGGCGTGCTGTTCCTCGGCAAGGCCGAGATGCTGTTGTCCCACACCAGGATCTTCGAGCCGGTGGACCTCAAGCGCCGGGTCTTCCGCAAGGCCGTCAACGCGCCCGTGAGCTTCAACCACTTCGTGTCCCACAGCTTCCCGCAGCGGCGCACGCAGGACATCTCCGGCCTGGAGGAACTGCGTGAGCACGCCTTCTCGGCGAGCCCGGTCGCGCAGATCGTCTTCACCGAAGGCGAGACCACGGCGCTGATCAACGCACAGGCGGAAGTCGCGTTCGGACTGTCCGAACGCGACATCGGGCGGCCGTTGCGCGATCTCGACGTCTCCTACCGCCCGGTGGCGCTGCGCGCGTACGTCGAGCAGGCCCGGCTGGAACGCCGGTCGCTGCGGATCAAGGACGTCGAGTGGCGCCGGGCCGGCGAGACCGTCTGGTACGAAGTGCACGTCAACCCGCTGGTGAACAAGGACAAAACGCTGCTCGGCGTCTCGGTGGTGTTCCACGACGTGAGCTGGGCGCGCCAGCTGCTCACCGAGCTGGAGCACACCAACCGGCAGCTGGAGTCGGCCTACGAGGAACTCCAGTCGACCAACGAAGAGCTCGAGACCACCAACGAGGAACTCCAGTCCACCGTGGAAGAACTGGAGACGACCAACGAGGAACTCCAGTCCACCAACGAGGAACTGGAGACGATGAACGAAGAGCTGCAGTCCACCAACGACGAGCTGCAGACGATCAACGACGCCCTGCGCGAGCGCAGCCTCGACCTCGACGAGGTGAACGAGTTCCTCGAATCGGTGCTCACCTCGATCCGGGCCGGCATCGTCGTCATCGACGCCGAGATGCGGATCAAGGCGTGGAACCGCGGCGCCGAGGACCTCTGGGGCGTGCGGCGCGAGGAGGCCGAAGGCACCCACCTGCTGAACCTGGACATCGGCCTCCCGGTCGCCGACATTCGCCCGGTCGTCCGCGAAGCCCTGTCGGACGCGACGTACTACGGCGAGCTGATGCTCGACGCGATCAACCGCCGCGGCCGCGCGGCGGTCGTCCGCCTGCTGTGCAGCCCGCTGCGCACCCCGAACGGCGAGAGCCACGGCGCGCTGCTGATGATGGAGGAGACGAAGTCCGAGCAACCCGAGTGATTGCGGCGGCGCCCGCCGGGTGCTATCCGTTGATCCATGGGGTTGACCAAGGTGTGGCTCGCGACCCTCAGCGACGGCCTCCTGAGGGCCGACCAGGTCGTCGGCCTGACGGCGCACGCGACACCGGCACTGACCGGAAAGCCACCGCGCTGGCTGCTCGACGCCACGATCCGCACGGCGGCGGGCAGCGGCAGCGGCGACGGGTGGGACATCGGCATCCTCCACCGCACGCTGATCCAGACGCCGGCCGAGCCGGTGGGGGCGCCGGAAGCGCTCGCCCGCCTGCTGGCCCGGCTGGACGGTGAGGACGCGGCGGGGCTGATCGCGGCGGTGGCGGACAGCGGGAGCCGGGTGCCGAGCGTGGTGCGGTTCGCGTTCCGCCCGTTCGAGGACGACGCAGGTTCCGGGGCCTGAAGCCGGCTTGGTGGGGGCGATCCGGCCGAGCGAGGTCGCTTGGCGGCGTACGTGACTTCGGGGCCGGGCCGGGGAAGTGTGGGAAGGCCGCCGAGGGCTCCAGCGCCCGATCGGCTTGGCCTGGGCTCCGGCGACAAGCGCCGCCGGAGCCCCGCCGCCGTTACTTGGTCAGCGCCGCGATGCGGCCGAGGACCTCGGCCTCACCCAGGGCCTGGGTGATCGCGTGCAGGTCCGGGCTGCGCGTCGAGCCGGTCAGGGCGATGCGGATGATCTGCGAAGCCTCGCGGATCGAACCCGGGTAGCCCTCCGGGTTCTTCTTGAACTCCTTGGCGTTGCGGGCGAAGCCGTGCTTGGCCGCGACCGTGCGGATCTGGTCGAACCACTCCTGGCCGTCGTCGAGCTGGCGGTAGTCCGCCGCGAAGTCGCCGGCCACCGCCCGGACGACCGCCGGGTCGACGCCCAGGGCCGCGATGCGCTCGTCCTCGGGGCCGGTGACCGCCGCGTGCAGCTGGGGGAAGAAGAAGCCGTAGACCGCGCGGAACTCGCTCCACTTCTTCAGGTCCTTGCGAGGGTTCTCCGCCCCTTCGCGCTCGACGGCCAGCGCGCGCAGCGCGAGTTCCGGCTCCTCGTCCAGGACCCGGCGCAGCTCGGGGTCGAACCGCTCGGCCCAACCGCGGACGGCCTCGAGGATCTCGGCACCGGACAGCGTCGCGATGTGGTCGGCCGCGATGTCGTCCAGCTTGACCAGGTCCACCAGCGGGCCCGCCACGCCGCACTCGGCGAGGTTGATCGGCTCGGTCAGCGCCTGCTCCAGCGGCATTTCCGCGAGCCGGCCGTTGACGAGGCCGCGCAGGTAGTACAGCACCGCGTCGGCGGGGTAGCCGGTCTCGATGAAGAAGTCGACCGACGCTTCCGGGTCCTTGCGCTTGGACAGCTTGCGCTTGCTGCCGCCCTCCTGCTTCATCAGCGGCGCGATGTGCGCATAGGTGATCGGCTCGAAGCCGAGCGCGTCGAACAGCTGCTGGTGCACCGGGACCGACGAGATCCACTCGTCGCCGCGGATCACCAGGTTCACCCGCATGAGGTGGTCATCGACCGCGTGCGCGAAGTGGTAGGTCGGCAGCCGGGGGCTCTGGTCGGAGCTCTTGAGGATGACGACGTCGTTGCGGTTGGCCTCGGCTTCCAGCGGCCCGCGGATGGCGTCGGTGAAGCGGGCTCGGGCCCCCGTGTCGTCGGGGGCGCGGAACCGCACGACGTACGGGGTACCCGCGTCGAGCTTGGCCTGGACGTCGGCCGGGTCGGCGTCGCGCCAGATCGCCCAGCTGCCGTAGTAGCCGGTGGGCAGCTTGGTGGCCTGCTGCCGCTGGGTGATGGCGGCCAGCTCGTCCTTGGTCGCGAAGTCGAGGTAGGCCTTGCCCTGGCGAAGCAGGTCGCGGACGTAGCTGAGGTAGATCCGCTCGCGTTCCGACTGCTGGTACGGGCCGTAGCCGCCGCCGCGGTGGATGTCCTCGTCGGCGGCGAGGTGGAAGTAGGAGAAGCCGCGCTCGAACTGCTCGAGGACGCCCTCGACCTCGCGGGACTGGTCGGTGTCCTCGATGCGCACGAGGTAGCGGCCGCCGGAGCGCCGGGCGACGTCCTGGTCGATCAGGCCGACGTAGACGCCGCCGAGGTGGAGGGAGCCGGTCGGCGACGGGCCCAGGCGCGTGACCAGCGCGCCTTCGGGGAGGCCACGGGCGGGGTACTGCTGCTCCCAGTGCTCGGGCTCGGGCAGATCGGCAGGGAAGAGTGCGTCGATGACCGCTCGGTCCAGCATGGGTTGTTCTCCCGCGTCGTGGTGCGCTTGCTTCGGCGAAAATGGCCGGTTTCGCCGTCGACGAGCCTAGCCGTGCGGCCTGCCGCCCCGGCCGGGCAGGTGGTGCTCGGCGGGCCGCGGTGCTAGCTTGCCGGGAATGCGTCGTCGGATTCCGTTCGCCAGAACGCTTTCGGCCTTGGCCGCCCTCCTCGTCCTCCCGCTGACCGCCCCGGCGGCCGCCTCCGCGGCGCCGGGCCGTGAATGCGCGACCCCGTCGATCGACCGGCTGCAGCAGTGGCTGGCCAGCGGCGAAGGGACGACCGTCCCGGCCACCGGGAGCCTGCTCGTGCCCGAGGGGCGCCGGTACGCGGCCCGGGTGACGTTCCTGAACGCCGAGTGGCACGTGGCCGTCGTCTGGCTGGGCAACCGGTTCGAGGCGCAGGCCGACCTGTCCCGGTCAGCGGGATTCCTGCTGACCTACCGCGCGACCGACGATCTCTACGTCCAGCTGCGCCCGGCCTCGCACTGGAGCGGCGGCGACAAGTGGCTGACGCTCGTGCCGTCGACGGGCGGCCGGTTGGTGACGAAGTTCTTCAGCTTCTCGCCGCGCCGGTGGACGTCGCTGCCGGAACTGGGGACGCCGTCGTACTCGTTCGCGTCGGCGCTGCGCGAGGCGCGGGGGCTGGTGTTCGTCGGCAAGACGCCGAACGAGCTGGAGTTCCGCGGCCTGCGCATCGACGGCTACCGGCCGCCCTGCCTCTGACGGAAATTGTCGGTGCCCCGTGTGACACTGCGGGGGTGATCATCGTCTTCGAGGCCGAGCTGTGGGAATGGGACGCCCGGCGCACCGAGAGCTGGGTGTTCGTCAGCCTGCCCGCCGACGCGTCGGAGGACATCCGCGAGCTCGCCGCCGAGCCGCGGCGCGGGTTCGGCTCGGTGCGCGTCCGGGTGACGATCGGCGCCACGAGCTGGCGGACGTCGATCTTCCCGGACAGTGCGCGCGAGGCCTACGTCCTGCCGTTGAAACGCGCTGTCCGGAACGCCGAAGGCCTCGGCGTGGGGGACACCTGCACCGTCACGGTGGAGCTCGTCGATTTCTGATCGCGCGATCGGCGCGAAACGCGATCGGCGGCGGAACGGATCTGTCATGATGCGGGCACAGGGCCCCGAACCGCGCAAAGGGAGACACGATGTCCGCCCAGATGGACGAGCTGCTCGCCCAGTTCCAGAACTTCCAGAACAAGGTGCGGCAGGCCGAGGCCCGCTTCGCCGGCGTCGGCGACATGCAGGAGCGGATCGCCCGGCTGGAGACCACCGTGACTTCGCCGGACGGCACCGTGACCGTCACCGCGGGCGCCGGCGGGACCATCACCGACCTGCGGCTCACCGCCGGGGCCACCCGCGTCGAGGCCGGGCAGCTGGCCGCGACGATCATGGCCACCATCCGCCGGGCGGCGGCCGGGGCCGCGCAGCAGCAGGCCGGCATCGTGGACGAGACCTTCGGCGACGCGTTCGGCGTCGACGTCTCGGCGCAGGTGCGCGAAGCCCAGGCGGAAGCCTTCGGAACCGCGGCGGCCGAACCTGCGTCGGACCCTCAGCCGCGGCAGCCGTCGCGGCCCGTCCGCCGGCCCGTCGCCGGGGACGACGACGACTTCGACCAGGGCCCCATCCTCCGCCGATCCTAGGGAAACCCGCGATGCCAGACGGAATCCAGACGAACATCGGGGCGATCTCCGCCTACGCCAAGCAACTGCCGTTCTACGAGCAGGAAGCGGACAAGTTCGGCGCGAAGATCGACGCCGCCGACGTCACGAACGAGGCTTGGGGACTTGTCGGCCTCTGGGCCAAGCAGGGCTACACCGACCGCCTCGCCGAGCTGCGTTCGCTGCTCACCGACCTCAAGGACGGCGTGGACGGGTTCACCACGAAGCTGACCAAGGCCGCGGAGATGTACCAGGGCGCCGAAGACGCCGGGAAGGTCACCTTCGGCCGGTACGAGGCGGAAATCGACGCGATCGGACAGGGCGAGTGACCGAGCCGAAGAAGAGCATCGCCGACGCGCTGGACGTCGGGGCCTACGACGAGAGCATGGGCGCGAACCTCGACCGCGCGGCCGGGTTCGTGCCGGTGGCCGGCACCGCCTACAAGGCGGGCAAGAAGATCGGCGAGCACGCCCGGCAGGCCGCGGAGGCGGACGGCCCGGGCGAGCTGGCCTCCGCGGGGGCGGCGCTGGTCGGGGACGGCGCGGCGTTCGTCGGGGCCGCGGCCGCCGACATGGTCACCTTCGCGATGGACCCGATCGGGTGGCTGGTCAGCCACGGCCTCAACATGCTGCTCGAACTGGTCCAGCCGCTGCAGGACGCGCTGCACCAGGTCACTGGCGACGGCCCGGCCATCGGCCACGCGTCGGAAAACTTCGTCACGATCGCGCAGGGCTTCGTCGCGCTGGCCGACGACTTCGAGCGCACCGGCGACACCGCGCTGGCCGAGTGGGTGGACGAAGCCGGCAACGCGGCGAAGGAAGCGCTGGGCGACTTCTCCTCCGGCATCCGCGGCATCGGCTCGGCCGCCGGTTCGGTGGCCGAGGTGCTGCAGATGTGGTCGATGGTCATGGTGGTCATCGAAGAGGTGATCAAGGGGATCATCACCGAGCTGGTGTCCTGGCTGATCACGCTGTGGCTGCCGGCGCTGGCGGCGTCGGTGATCAGCTTCGGCGGTTCGGTGGCGGCCGCGATGACGGCGTCGATCGCCAAGGCGGCCAGCGTGCTGCAGAAGGTGACGCGCTACCTCGGCAAGTTCGGCAAGCTGCTCGACAAGTTCATGGAGTTCCTGGTCCGGTACTCCGGGAAGCTCGAGGTGTTCGCCCGCAAGCTGCGCATCGGCGTGATGCCGGGCGAGACGAAGTTCGGCTTCGGCGCGGTCGCCCAGGGCTGGCAGCCGAGCAACCGGGCGCTCACGACGATGTTCGGCACCTCGGCCGGGGTCAAGCCGTTCCTGGCCGGTGCGGGGGTGAAGGCCGGCATCGGTGCGGGCAAGGGTGCGTTCGCCGAGGGCAAGGAAGCCGTGTCCGCGGAGGGGGACGAGCCGTGGTTCGACAAGAGCGAGATCGGCGGGGACCGGAGCCCGGAGGAGACGCGCAAGGACCTCGACATTTGAGCGAGCGCATCGATCGCTGGGCCGAGGACACCCGGGTCCGGCCCGGGCACCGCGAGCGCGTCGAGGCACTGCTGCGGGACCGGTGGCACGAGCCGGTCATCGTGCTGCACTTCGGCGACACCGACGTGGGCTACGACGTCCCCGGCCGCCGCCGGGACGGCACCGTCGTCGGGAAGCGGCTGATCCGGCGGTTCTTCTGGAACGTGCTACGCGGGATCGGCGCCGCGGTGTTCGGCGTCTTCGCCCTGGCGCACGGCGAACGGCCGGGGCTGCCGTTCCAGCGCGTGATCGGCGTCACGGGCCCGGAGAACGCGATGGCGCTCGACCTGGTCGACCGCCTCCGGTCCGTGGGGGGCGCGTGGCTGGCGTGCTCGCCGTCCGGCCTGGCGGTGGTGGACACCGGGGCGACCTCGACCGCCCCGGCCGACGCGCCGCCGCCGCGGATCGTCTGGGAAGCGCGCAAGCCGCAGGCGCCGGAGCTCAGCTTCCGCAAGAGCACGCTGACCTGGCCGGACGGCTCGGTCTTCCGGCTGCCCGTGCAGGGCCGCACCGAGCAGCAGCACCTGCGGAAGTTCGTCGAGTTCCCGGACATCGTCCACTGGAACGGCCGCTAGTCCGCTTCGCTCGTGCAGGCCAGGCGGGCCCAGACGACCTTGCCGTCGTCGTGGTGGCGCACGCCCTAGGCGAGGGTGAGTTCGTCGACGAGCAGCAGGCCCCGGCCCCCGGCGCGGCCGGGCACCCGCAGCCGCGGTTCGCCGTGGCCGGCGTCGGCGACCGCCACGGTGACCACGCACGGGTCCTGCGCGAGGTGCAGCCGCAGCTGGCTCGGCCCGGTGGCGTGGACGTAGGCGTTTTCCAGCAGTTCCCCGATGACGATCACGGCATCGACCCGATCGGCCTCGGCGAGCGTCGCCAGCCGGGCCTCGGCCCACCGGCGCGCGGAGGTCACCGCGGCGGGGTCCGCTCCGGCCACATCGAGCACCTGCCATCCCGCGCCCAGTTCACGTGCGTCCTCCTTCTCCGGAGGGCTACCCGCGAATCCGCCGGTTACTCATCCGGGACGGCAAGGGGGTGGCCGATCCGCCAGAGGAAGGCGGCGCGCAGGGCGTCGATGAGGGCTTCGTCATCGCCTTCGCTGGGGCGCTCGCCCATCGGCAGCCAGAGCCCTTCGTCGGGGACGCCGCCGATGACGCGCGTGAGCGTGACACCCGGATAGGTGAGCGTCTCGGGTCCCCCATCGCCCTCGGAGACGACGACGCGCCGGGACTCCGCCCGGACGAGCACCTGCCGCTGGTCGTTCATGTCGCGCGTCTTCCCGAACCCCGAAAGCCTTGCCGCCGTCCAGCATAGCCACGCAAAGCGGCGAACACCTTCGGGCGAACAGCGGATTCTCGTTCACCTCAGCTCAAGAACCCCTGCGCCCCAACATCTCCGCTGGCGGACACGGCGCGCTCCGAGGGGGAGGAGAGCACGCCGCGCCCGTCTTCGAACGGTACGCCGCGGGGGAGAAGGCGGCGGGGGAACGGCTCGGTGGGTTGTTTGTATTGCCGGGTAGGGGTTTCCGGCTTGGGTGAGGTTCGAATGTCGGCGAGCGGGGTGGGAATCGGGCCGCGGGCGAGCCGACAGCTGCCGAGCGAGTCGCCGGGCCCGCCGAGCGGGCCGCAACGCCAGCCGCAACGCCAGCCGCAACGCCAGCCGCAACGCCAGCCGCAA
>NZ_JBSGJD010000238.1:0-14886 GCF_053605405.1 Amycolatopsis sp. NPDC003861 | reverse complement strand
CCGATCTGGTCGTGTCAAGGCACGCTTTCCCGCCTTGACACGACCTGCCGGCCGTTGAACAATCCGGCGTTCGGGCCGGCGGGACCCGCCCTCCCTGGGGGCCCGCCCCGCTTCCAGCGTATCGGCCCCAGCCGACAAAACCGCCGGCTCAGCCGCCAATCCACCCGGCCATCAACACCGCGGCCAAGTTGTGGACAAACCTCACCGGAACGCCGGATAAAAAGCCAAATCGGCATGCGGCCCCAACCGGGCAGCCAAAGCCGCCGCAACCCGGGCCGCGAACTCCGAAACAGCCGTCATCCGGACATACCCGGCGTGCTTCGCCAGATCCCGCCACCAGGTCACGAAAGCCGCCTCCCGGCTGACCGGGGCGGCGTGCCGGGACAGGTTCAACGCCCCCAGCTCCTCCCCCGTGATCAACCAGACCCGCAGCAGCTCACTCGACGTCAAATGCCCGGCCAGCGCCTCGTCATCGGCAAACGCCGGCCAGACCCCGACCACCTCGGCCCGCCATGCCGCGATCATCGCCTCGCTCATCCCCGCCGGCAGCGCCAGCGCGTCCGGCCAGCCGGCGAACGGCAACCGCAGGTGAGCCGCGTCGACCAGGGCCGATCGGACGCAGCCGTTCTCGAAGTCCAGGAAGCGGACGCCCTGCCCGGTGACCAGGTTGTTGTCCGGGCTCAGCTCGACCGGGCTGAACGCCCGGAATCCCGCCGCGCGCGACTGCTCCACCGCCGCCATCACCTGCGCGAGCACCTCGTCCGGCACCGGGATCCCGAGGCGCTTCTGGATCAGCGAAGGCACCTGCGCGCACAACGCGTCGACTCCTTCGGAATCACCCTTCGCCGGCCCGCCCAGGCGCCGCAGCAACGCGTTGAAGTCCGCCTCGCGGCCGGCCGTGCTCGCGTGCAAGCGGCCGAGGGAGCGGGCCCAGGACAGCAGCGCCCGCTCGGCCGCGCGGGAGTCGCGGGCGTAGAGCTTGTCCTCCAGCGTCGGCGTGCGGCCCAGGTCCTCCAGGACGAGCACGCGGTCGCGGCCGTCGTGGGCCACCAGTTCCGGGCACATCCGCTCGTCCGCGGCCAGCGCCGTGAACAGCTGGTAGCTGACCGCCTCCTGGGCGAACGGGTCGGCGCCGGACTCCGGCCGGTCCGGGTAGTGCTTGATGACGAGCGTGCGCGGGAGCGCGAACGACGACACCACTCGCGCGCGGACCACCGTGGCCGGCCCGCTCCCCGCGAGGTCCTCGGGCCCGACCAACGTGATCGCGCTGCCGAACCGGCGTGAGAGAACGGACTCGCCCGCCGCGACCGCCGCGGCGATGGCAAGCTGCTCGGCTCCTGCCCCGACTCCAGCGTCGCCGGCGGAGGAGGTGTCGACTGTCATTGTCACCGACCCTACTCGTGACTGAGCAACCATGACTACTGACATCCGGACAAAAAGGGGCATCCCGCGTGAAGACGGGTCACCCGCGTGAAAGCGGACGCGTTTCCACCCGTGAACGTTGCCCATTCCGGCGCACGATCAACACAATGGCCGCAGCTGCAACGATTCCGAGAAGGTTGACCAGCAGCTGCCCGACCGACTGGACGCACCGGCTCCACTCCCCCGCCACGGCCGCGACGACCGCGTACCCCGCGGCCGGCACCGTGGTCACGGAGATGAACACGCCCACCAGCGCGGCCGACTTCGCCGACGTCATCGCGAGCATCCCGGCGGCGCCGGCCAGCATCGCGACGACCAGGGAAGGCACGCCGACGGAGAACACGAAGTCGACCTCGTGGTTCTTGTCCAGCCGGAACGCGTCCGCGCCGAAGACGTCGGTCGCGCGCACGAGCAGCGCGCCGCCGAGCGTCACGACCATCGCCAGCGGGAAGCCCGCCCCCAGGGCGGCACCCGCCCGCCGGACGAGGTCCCAGCGGCGCAGCACCAGCCCGACCGCGAGCGCGGCCAGCGGGCCGAACTCCGGGCCGACCACCATCGCGCCGACGATCGTCACCGCCGAGTTCGTCAGCACGCCGACCGCGGCGAGCAGGCAGGCGATGGTGAGGAAGGCCAGGAACGTCACGTTCAGCCGGGATTCCTCACCGGTGCGCGCGACCAGTTCCTCCCACACGACGGCGTCCGCGGCTTCGCCCGGCGCGGCTTCTTCCGCCCGGTCGGCGGCGTCGGACAGCGCGGTGTCGAGCGCTTCGAGCGTGATCCCGCCGGTGTGATCGAGACCGAGGCCGCACAGCGCGTCGATGATCTCGTCCGCCGCCTCGCGGGCGATGTCGGCCTCGACCAGGTCACCCTCGGGTTCCACGGCGGCACCGCGGTGCACGACGAGGTGCGCGGTGCCGGCGTGGGCCCGCAGGATGTCGAGCGCCGAAGCGGTCTTCTCCTGCGGGCACACGGCCCTGAGGTGCAGCACTAGTTCTGCGGGGCGGCGGCCGGTTTCGCGTCGATCCCGGCTTCCTTGCGCTGCTGCGCGGTGATCGGCGCGGGCGCCGCGGTCAGCGGGTCGTACCCGCCGCCGGTCTTCGGGAACGCGATCACGTCACGCAGCGAGTCGGCCTTCGCCAGCAGCATGACGATGCGGTCCCAGCCGAACGCGATGCCGCCGTGCGGCGGGGGGCCGAACTGGAAGGCGTCGAGCAGGAAGCCGAACTTCTCCTGCGCCTCCTCCTCGCCGAGGCCCATCAGATTGAAGACGCGCTTCTGGACGTCGCCGCGGTGGATACGGATCGAGCCGCCGCCGATCTCGTTGCCGTTGCAGACGATGTCGTAGGCGTAGGCCAGGGCGTTGCCCGGGTCCTGCTCGAACTTGTCGATCCACTCCGGGGTCGGCGAGGTGAACGCGTGGTGCACCGCGGTCCACTTACCGGAGCCGACGGCCACGTCGTCGCCGATGTCCTCGACCGGCGCGAACAGCGGCGCGTCGACGACCCACACGAACGACCAGGCGTTCTCGTCGATCAGGCCGAGGCGCTTGCCGATCTCGTCGCGTGCGGCGCCGAGCAGCGGCTGCGTCGAGGCGGCCTTGCCCGCGGAGAAGAAGATGCAGTCGCCGGGCTTGGCGCCCGCCGCGGCGGCGACGTTCTCGCGCTCGGTCTCCGACAGGTTCTTCGCGACCGGGCCGCCGAGCGTGCCGTCCTCGTTCACGAGGATGTACGCGAGGCCGCGCGCGCCGCGCTGCTTCGCCCACTCCTGCCACGCGTCGAGCTGGCGGCGCGGCTGGTCCGCCCCGCCGGCCATGACGACCGCACCGACGTACGGCGCCTGGAACACGCGGAACGGCGTGTCGGCGAAGAACTCCGTCATGTCGGTGATCTCGAGGTCGAAGCGCAGGTCCGGCTTGTCCGAGCCGTACTTGGCCATCGCCTCGTGGTAGGTGATGCGCGGGATCGGCCGCGGGATCTCGTGCCCGATCAGCTTCCACAGCGCGGAGACGATGTCCTCGCCGAGCGCGATGACGTCGTCCTGCTCGACGAAGCTCATCTCGATGTCGAGCTGCGTGAACTCGGGCTGGCGGTCGGCGCGGAAGTCTTCGTCGCGGTAGCAGCGGGCGATCTGGTAGTACCGCTCCATGCCGCCGACCATGAGCAGCTGCTTGAACAGCTGCGGCGACTGCGGCAGCGCGTACCAGGAGCCGGGCTTGAGCCGCGCGGGCACCAGGAAGTCGCGCGCGCCTTCGGGCGTCGAGCGGGTCATCGTCGGGGTTTCGATCTCGACGAAGTCCTGGGCGTGCAGCACCTCGCGCGCGGCGCGGCTGACCTCGCTGCGCAGCCGCATGGCCGCGGCCGGGCCGCTGCGGCGCAGGTCGAGGTAGCGGTGCTTGAGCCGGACCTCTTCGCCGACGTCGACCCGGTCGTCGATCGGGAACGGCAGCGGCGCGGCCTCGGACAGCACCTCGAGCTGGGTCGCGAGGACCTCGATCTCGCCGGTGGGGATCTCGGCGTTCGCGTTGCCCTCGGGGCGCTTCGCGACCTCGCCGACGATCTTCACGCAGAACTCGGAGCGCAGGGCGTGTGCGCGCTCGGCCATCTCGCCTTCGCGGAAGACGACCTGGGCGACCCCGCTGGCATCGCGGAGATCGATGAAGATGACGCCGCCGTGATCGCGCCGCCGGGCCACCCATCCGGTGAGGGTGACGGTCTGTCCGGCCTGTCCGGCACGCAGGGTGCCGGCGTTGTGAGTGCGGAGCACTGCGACTGCTCTCCTTCGACATGGGGTGGTTCGCCTGTTGAGAAGGCTAACGAACCACCCAGCGTACGACGTCGGCAGGCTCGGGAGACGAAGTGGTCAGAGGACGTACTTGGGCCGGGTCTCCAGCGCCGCGACCAGGCGGTGGGCCTGGGACAGGTAGGCGGCGACCTGGTAGATGCGCCCGCCCGGGTGCGCCACCAGCCAGCCGGCGGCCGCGGTGGCGGAGGCGAAGAACGGCTGCCCCGCGCAGGCGACCGCGTCGACGCCGGCGAGCCCGAAGCCGAGGTCGACCGCCGCGACCACCGCGGCGGGCGGGTCGACCAGGAGGATCCCGTGCGGCATCAGTTCGATGCGGATGCGCGTGCCGGTGACCGGGCAGATCGCCGCCGCGTGGACGCGCTCGCCGGTCGCGATGGCGAGCAGGAACATGTCGACCGTGCCGTCCGGGCCCGCGCCGAGGGTGCCCTCGGCCGGCTCGAGGCGGTGGTGGGCGCCGCGGGGGGCGGGGCCGGTCGAGACGAGGTCGCGGTGCAGGGTGAACCCGATCAGCTCGACCAGGCGGCGGGCCTCGGCCGGGGTGACGCCGACGGTCGCGGCGAGCCTGTCCACGCCCACCGGGTGCCGGCCGGCCCGGGTCAGCTTCAGGGCGGCCCAGGCGAGCCGGGCGGCCGCGACACGGTCGGTCTGCGAGGTCGTCATCGTCCGGCTCCTTCCGGGCTCGATCCCTTCGACGTTAGGCGCCGGTGAGGCGGGGCGACAACGACACGATCGGACATTTTGCCGCAAACCGAAGACACCGCCCCCGAACGGCCCAGTGCGTCACCCAGTCGGTCCGAAAAGGACCATCAGAGCAGCCGCAGCTGCTCCGCGGGAGCGGCCTCCGCCGCCGGCAGCTCGGGACCCCGCGCGTCGAACCCGGACTTGCGGTCCAGGCCGTGCCGCCGCAGCAGCGGCCCGACCCGCGCCGCCAGCCCCTCGCGATAGGCCTTCCGCACGTAACTCCCCCGCGCGTACAGCTCGCGGTACCGCGGCACCAGTTCCGGGTGCGTGCCCGCCAGCCAGCGGCCGAACCACTCGCGCGCGCCGGGCCGCAGGTGCAGCGCGAACGCCGTCACGCTCGTCGCGCCCACGTCGGCGAGCTGGGCGAACAGCGCGTCCAGTGCCTCTTCGGAGTCGGTCAGCCACGGGAGCACGGGCGCCACCAGCACCGAGCACGGCAACCCGGCCTCGCGGGCCTTGCGGACCAGCTCCAGCCGCGCCCGCGGGCTCGGCGTGCCGGGTTCGAGGCGGTGCTGCAGCTCTTCGTCGAGCAGGGCGATCGACACCGCGAGCCCGACCGGCACGTCGCGGGCGACGTCGCGCAGGAGCGGCAGGTCGCGGGCCAGGACCGTGCCCTTGGTGAGCACCGAAAGCGGCGTGCCGGAGCGCGCCAGGGCCGTGATGATGCCGGGCATCAGCCGGTAGCGGCCCTCGGCGCGCTGGTAGGGGTCGGTGTTGGTGCCCATCGCGACGTGCTCGCGCCGCCACGACGGCTTCTTCAGCTGCGCGGCGAGCACCTGCGGGGCGTTGATCTTGACGACCACCTGGGTGTCGAAGTCGCGGCCGGCGTCGAAGTCGAGGTAGGTGTGGGTGTTCCGGGCGAAGCAGTTGTGGGACACCATGCCGTCGGCCACGAAGTCGCCGGTGCCGGTGGTGATGTCGAACAGCGGGAGCTGCAGCCCGAGCGGCTCGATCGCCTCCACGCGGCGGCGGCTCGCGCCGATCACCGCGCCTTCGAGGGACCGCTTCCACGTCACGGCCGGGTTGCCGACGTGGAAGAACCGGAGCACCTCGCCGACGCCGCCGAGCAGCCGGATTTCCTGGCGCGTCGGGAACTTCGGCACCTCGTCCAGCTGGTGGGCGAACCCGAACCGGTCGAGCGCGGCGACGAAGGCTTCGGCGATCTCGGGCTCGTCGTGCGCCACCGCGAGCACGCCGCGGCCGTAGTCGCCCGCGATGTCGAAGACGCCGGCGAGGAACCCGCGCTGCCAGTGGGCGTCCGGATCCGGCGGCACCTTGAGAAAACCGACCGACGCACCGAAGTCCGGCAGGTAGCGCAGCGCGCGGGCGGCGGCGTCCGGCTCGGCGGCGAACCCGCCGGAGCGCAGCATCCCGCAGAGGTAGCCGGCCCGGTAGCCGAGCGTCTCGTCCGGCGTCGGCGCGAACCGGCCGACGCCGATCAGCTCGGTGCCGGGCGTCAGGTGCGGCCGCTGCGCGGCGCCGAACTTGCTGCCGGTGACGTGCTTCCAGCCCTTGCTGGTGAGGAACCGGTGATCACCGCCGGCCACGAGCCGGGTGCCGTCGTCGAGGGTCACCCGGTAGGCGGCGCGCAAAGTGGTCCAGTGCGCTTCGACGCGGGTCGGCACCAGCCGCCGGGAGGCGCCGTGGCCGCGGGTGCCGTAGATCTCGTCGCCGACCTTCAAGTCGGACAACGCCTTCGTCCGGCCGTCGGCCATCAGGATCCGGGTGCCGCCTTCGAGGCAGTAGGTGCAGGCGTGCGAGCAGCCGCGGTAGGGGTTGACGGTCCACCCGAACGGCACCCCGGACCCGGCGGGCACCTTGTTCAGCACCGACCGCGCGTGCACCTCGTGAAAGGTGACGCCGTCGAATTTCGGTGACCGCACCGATCGCACCAGGCCCTCGAGCCCGGGCAGTGCCGGTTCACCCTCCCCTGTCCGCTGTCGATCCCATCGCACGGCGCCAGTCGAACATATGTTCTAGACGGGTGTCAAACCGGTTCGGGGCAAGCGGATCACGTGGTGCCGGTGGTGTTCGTGGGGCGGATGGGACGGCGCTGGGCCGACCGGGTGGTGTTCCGGACGGCCACTCAACCGGGCACGCCCGGCCGGCGTGGACGCCGTGCGAACCCATCCGCGACACCGGAAGGCAGGACCCGATGATCTCTCGAACCGCGAAGACCGTGCTCGCCGCGACAGTGGCGGCCGCCGGGTTGTCCGTTGCCCTCGCGTCACCCGCGGCCGCGGCGCCCGCCTACTGCACCGCTTCGAAGTCCGGCAACGGGGCGACCGCCTACTGCTACGCCTCCGCTTCCGGCACCCAGTTCCGGGCCATGGCCTATTGCCGCTACCTGACGCCCAGCGGCAGCTTCGACTACTCCTACTTCTACGGCGCGTGGCGGACCCAGGGCGACCCGCTCTGGTCCACCGCGGCCTGCGGTGCCGGGTGGAGCTACGTCAGCCCCAACGCCCAGGTGCGGTGAGACTCAGGACGAAAACCGCTCCAAGGCCCGGATCTTGTTGGTCGCGTCCAGCGCCGCCACCTTGTACGCCTCCGACAGCGTCGGGTAGTTGAACACCGCGTCCACCAGGTAGTCGACCGTGCCGCCGCAGCCCATCACCGCCTGTCCGATGTGGACCAGGTCGGTCGCGCCCGTGCCGAACACGTGGACGCCCAGGAGCTTGCGGTCCGTCGTGGACACCAGCAGCTTCAGCATCCCGTAGCTGTCGCCGGTGATCTGGCCGCGCGCCAGCTCGCGGTAGCGGGCGATGCCGACCTCGTACGGTACCGACGACGACGTCAGCTGGGCCTCGGTCGAGCCGACGTACGAGATCTCCGGGATCGTGTAGATGCCGATCGGCTGCAACGCGCCCAGCTCGTGGGCCGGCTCGCCGAACGCGTGGTACGCCGCGAGCCGGCCCTGGTCCATCGACGTCGCCGCCAGGGCCGGGAAGCCGATGACGTCGCCCACCGCGTAGATGTGCGGGACCGCCGTGCGGTAGTTCTCGTCGACCACCAGGCGGCCGCGCTCGTCCGCGCTCAGGCCCGCCGCCTCCAGGTTGAGCTCGCCGGTCATGCCCTGGCGGCCCGCCGAGTACATCACGCCGTCGGCCGGGATGCGCTTGCCGCTGACCAGCGTCGTGATCGTCGCGTGGTCGGAGACCGCCACGTCCGCGACCTTCTCGCCGAAGCGGAACGTGACGCCGAGGTCGCGCAGCTGGAACTTGAGCGACTCGACGATCTCCGGGTCGCAGAAGTCGAGCATGTGGTCACGCTGCTCCACCACGGTGACCCGGGAGCCGAGCGCGGCGAACATCGACGCGTACTCGATCCCGATCACCCCGGCGCCCACCACGACCAGCGACGACGGGATCTGCTCCAGCCGGAGGATCTCGTCGGAGTCGAGCACGCGGGCGGCGTCGAAGTCGACCTGCTTCGGCCGCGCGGGCCGGGTGCCGGTGGCGATCACGACGTGGTCGGCCGACAGCGTCCGCCGGTCGCCGCGGTGACGGCCGTCGACCAGGACGGTGTGCGGGTCGGCGAAGGAGCCGGTGCCGTCGAGCAGGTCGATGTGGTTGCGCAGCAGCTGCGCGCGCACGACCTGGACCTCGCGCCCGACGACGTGCTGGGTGCGGGCGAGCAGGTCGGCGATGGTGATGTCCTGCTTGACGCGGTAGCTGGCGCCGTAGAGCTCGCGCTGGTTCATCCCGGTCAGGTAGAGGACGGCTTCGCGCAGCGTCTTGGACGGGATCGTGCCGGTGTTGACGCACACCCCGCCGACCATGTCGTGCCGGTCGACGACCGCCACCTTCTTGCCGAGCTTCGCCGCGGCGATCGCGGCCTTCTGCCCGCCGGGGCCCGAACCGATGACGATGAGGTCGTACTCGTGCTCGCTCACGACGTCGAGCCTGCGCACCCGGCGCGCCGCGCGCAACCCCCTGCCGGTGAAGATCCGCGCGCGAACGGGTCGCGGAGTTGCGCGCGCCGGTGCTGCCCGCGCGCGAACGACCCCGCCTCGCCGCGCACCCGCCCCACAAGATCCGCGCGCGAACCGGCCTCGGGGTTAGCGTGTCCCGGTGCTGCGCGTCTCGCTGCTCGGCGAGCAGGTCATCGCCGACGACGCTTCCGGCGCCGTGCTGACCCGGTCGCCGCGGTCGGTGGCGCTCGTCGGGCACCTCGTCGTGCACGCCGGCCGGGCGCAGCCGCGGCGGCTGCTCGCCGGGCTGTTCTGGCCCGACTCCACCGACGCGCAGGCGCTGACCAACCTCCGCCGGGAGCTGCACCAGCTGCGGCGCGTGCTGGGCGACCCGCCCTCGCTGAGCGTCACCGGGCAGGACCTGTGCTGGCAGGACACCCCGTCGAGCCGGGTGGACGTGCGGGAGTTCGCCGTCGCGCACCGGGCCGCGCTGGCCGCCGAGGAACCCGGTGCCGCCGCGAGGCACGCCCGGGCCGGTCTCGAGGCCTACCGCGGCGAGCTGCTGCCCGGCCTGGCCGACGACTGGGTCCTGGCCGCCCGCGCCGAACTGGAACGCCAGTGCGTCGAGCTGTGCGACCTGCTCTGCCGGACGCCGTCGGGCGATCCCGCCGCCGCGCTCGCCGCGGCCCGCCGCCGGATCGCGCTGCGCCCGCTCGAAGAGACGGGCTACCGGACGCTGATGGCGCTGCAGGCGGCGGCCGGTGACCGGGCGGGCGCGGTGAGCACCTACCACCGGTGCGCGTCGGTGCTCGAACGCGAACTCGGCGTCGTCCCGGCCGAGGCGACCCGCGCGGCCCTGCGTCGGCTGCTGGCCCGGCCGGACCCCGAGCCCCGGCGGACGGCCGCGCCCGGGCTCGTCGGCCGCGCCGCGGAGCTGGCCCGCCTCGGCGAGCTCTGGCGGGTTGCCGCGGCGGGCCGCGCCGGGTTCGTCCTCGTGCGCGGTGACGCCGGAGTGGGCAAGACCCGGCTGGTCACCGAGCTCGCCGGGCTGGCCCGGGCCGAAGGCGCGATCGTGGCCGCCGGCCGGTGCTTCGCCGCGCCGGGCCGGCTCGCGCTCGCGCCGGTGGCCGACTGGCTGCGCACGCCGGCCGTGCAGCGGGCGGCGGCGTCGCTGGACCCGGTGTGGCGCGCGGAAGTCGACCGGTTGCTGCCGGCCACGCGGACGGCCGGCGGCGGGCACCCGACCGTCGACGCGTGGCAGCGCCTGCGGTTCTTCGAAGGGCTGGCCCGGGCGCTCACCGCGAGCGGGCGGCCGGTGCTGCTGGTGCTCGACAACGCGCAGTGGTGCGACGAAGAGACCGGCGCGTTCGTCACCTTCGGCCTCGGCCTGCTGCCGGACGCGCCGCTGCTGGTCGCCGCGACCCTGCGCGACGGCGACCCCGGCCCGGGCGTCGCGGCCTGGACGGCCCAGCTGCGTGACGACGGCAGGCTGACCGAGCTGCCGCTGCGCCCGTTCGACGCCGACGGCACGGCCCGCCTCGGCGAGGCGGTCGCCGGGCGTCCACTGTCCACTTCGGACCGTGAACTGCTGCACGCGGCCACCGGCGGCTTCCCGCTCTACGTCGTCGAAGCTCTACGCGCCAACGATTCCCCGCCCGCCGAGGGGTTGGCCGCGGTGCTGCGGACGCGGCTGGAGCAGCCGGGCCCGGCCGCGCGCGAAATCGCCGGGCTCGCCGCCGCGGCCGGCCGGGACGTCACCCTCGAGCTGCTCACCGAGGCGAGCGACCTCGACGCGGACACCGTCGTCGACGCCGTCGACGAGCTGTGGCGGCGCCGGATCGTGCGCGAGTTCGGCGGCGCCTACGACTTCACCCACGACCTGCTGCGCGAGACGGCCTACCAGCAGGTCAGCCCGGCGCGGCGGTGGCTGCTGCACCGGCGGCTGGCCCAGGGCCTGGAGCTGCTGCACGCCGGGGACACCGACGCCGTGGCGGCGCAGCTGGCCGAGCAGTACGCCCGCGGCGGCCGCCCGGACCGCGCCGTCGCGCACTACCGCCGGGCGGCGGCCGTCGCCGCGGGGACGTTCGCCCACGCCGAAGCGATCCGGCTGCTGCGAGAGGCATTGGCGCTGGTGACGGCCCGGCCGGCGAGCGGCAACCGCGACCGGGACGAGCTGGCCGTCCTCGAAGCGCTCGCCGGGCCGCTCAACGCCCACCAGGGCTACTCGTCGCCCGAGCTGCAGCGCACGCTGGAGCGGTCGCTCGCGCTGGCGGAGTCGCTGGGCGACGCGGAGGCCGCGCTCACCGCGCTGCTGGAGCAGTGGTCGTCGCGCTTCGTCCAGGGCCGGACGGTCCAGGCCCACGAGGCGGCCGAACGCGCGCTGGGCCTGCTCGCCCCCGGGACGAGCGCCGAGCAGGGCGGTTCGGCGCACTTCATCGTCGCGGGCTCGGCGCTGAGCCTCGGCCACGACCCGGCGGAGGCACTGCGGCACTTCGAGCTGGGCGCCGAGCGGACGCGCGGCGCGTCGTCGTGGCCGATCGGCACCCGCCCGGACGTCCACGGCCCGGCCTGGGCGGCGCACGCCCACTGGCTGCTCGGGCAGGAGGACGAGGCCGTGGCGTGCGGCGCCGAGGCGATCGCGCTCGCCCGCCGGATCGACCACCCGTACAGCCTGGCCATCGCCCTGGCGTACGCGGGGATGACGCACCAGATGCGCCGCGACCGGCAGGCGCTCGGAGTGGTCGTCACGGAGCTGCGGGCCCTGTGCGAGCGGTACGGCTTCGCGTACTACCGGGAGTGGGCGCTGCTGCTGGGCGGCTGGGCCCGTGGCGGCCCGGCCGGCCTCGCCGCGGCGCAGGAGGGCGTCGCGAACCTCAAGGCCGAGGGGTCGTTCGCGCGGATGCCGTACTGGTTGTCGCTGGTCGCCGAGCTGTCGCCACCGGACGCGGCCCGGGCCACGCTGGACGCGGCCCTGGCGGCCGGCGAAGCCCGTGACGACCGCTGGTGGCTGCCGGAGGTCCTGAGATTGCGAGCGGGCCACGACGCCGACCCGGTCCCCCGGCTCCGGGCGGCCGTGGAGCTGGCCCGCGGCCAGGGCAGCATCGCCCTGCGACGGCGGGCGGAGGCGGACCTGGAGCGATCCTGACCAGGCCCGAACGACCCGAACGCTGGGCGAACGCCGGCGGCCTACGTTCCCCTCCGGAACCGAAATCCGAGAGGGGCCATCATGACCACCACCGCCTTGCCGCACGAGGAACTGGCCGCTGCTCTGCGCGGCGACCTCGTCACGCCCGCCGACCCCGGTTACGACGAGGCCCGGGCCGTCTACAACGCCATGATCGACAAGCGCCCGGCGGCGATCGCCTACTGCCGCGACGCGGCCGACGTCGTCGCCTGCGTCCGCTACGGCCGAGCCCGCGGCCTGGACATCGCGGTGCGCGGCGGCGGCCACAACGCGGGCGGCCTGGGTGTCGCGGACGGAGCGCTGGTCATCGACCTGTCCCGGCTGCGCAGCACCACGGTCGACCCGGTGCGGAAGACGGTCCGCGCCGACGCGGGCTGCACCTGGGGCGACGTCGACCACGCCACGGTGGCGTTCGGCATGGCCACGCCGTCGGGCATCGTCGCGTCCACGGGGGTCGCGGGCCTGACCCTCGGAGGCGGCATCGGCTACCTGGCCCGCCGCTTCGGTTTGACGGTCGACAACCTCCTGGGAGCGGACGTCGTCCTCGCCGACGGTTCGTTCGTGCACGCCTCGGAGTCCGAGCACCCGGACCTGTTCTGGGCCTTGCGAGGAGGAGGCGGCAACTTCGGCGTGGTCACGTCGTTCACGTTCCGCTGCCACGACATCGGCGAGCACGGCGTGGTGATCGGCGGCCCGGTGCTGTACGACCTGGCGGACACGCCGGAGGTGCTGCGCTGGTACCGCGAGCTGCTCCCCGCGCTGCCGGAGGAGCTGAACGGCTGGTTCGGTTTGCTGACGGTCCCGCCGGCACCCCCGTTCCCGGAGCAGCTGTGGGGCCGCAAGGCCTGCGGAATCGTCTGGTGCTACACGGGCGCGCACGACAAGGCGGACGAAGTCCTGGAGCCGGTCCGCTCGTTCGGTGAGCCGCTGCTGGTCGGCCTCCACGACCTGCCGTACACGGCACTGCAGGGAGCGTTCGACGCGCTGTATCCCGCGGGCCTCCAGTGGTACTGGCGGGCGGACGTGTTCCATGAGATTTCGGACGAGGCCATCGAAATCCACCTGAAGAACGGCGAGAACCTGCCGACAATGCATTCATCGATGCACCTGTACCCGATCGACGGAGCGGCGAGCAGAGTAGCCCCGGACGCAACGGCCTTCCCCCACCGCAAGGGCGGCTGGTCGGGCGTGATCGTGGGCGTCGACCCCGCACCGGAGAAGGCAGCGGAAATCGCGGAGTGGACCCGCACCTATTGGGACGAACTCCACCCGACATCGGCTGGAGGAGCGTACATCAACTTCATGATGGAGGAGGGTCAGGACCGAGTGAGGGCGTCATACCAGGGCAACTACGAGAGGCTGGCGGCGGTGAAGAGGAAGTACGACCCGGAGAACGTCTTCCACATCAACCAGAACATCCGCCCAGCCTGACAACGCCCCCGGCCACCAACGGCACCCAGACCCCCCGCAACCCCGATCCGAAGCCAGAACCCGTCCGTAGTCACAATAACGGCTTCGGGGTGGCGGAGAACGAGCGAATCAAGACCGCAAACCACCTCGAGAACGCTGCCAGTCGGTCACCACACCCAACCCGGCATCAATCTCCTCCCCCAGCAAAGCCCCCAACAAAGCAGCAACATCCGCCCCAAGCAACTCCCCCACCCGATCCAGCAAAGACAAAGCCTCCCAAGGCGAACCAGCCAAAGACCCGGCACCAACCCCAGGCTCCGGCGGAACCAACCCCTCCTCCAAGCCGAACCGCCCAGCAGCCAAGAGAGCAGCCACCACCAGATGAGGCTGAGCATCAGCCCCGGCGAACCGGAACTCCAGCCGAGGCCCGGAAGCCGGCCCGGCCACCCGAACCGAGGCGGTCCGGTCGTCATACCCCCACCGAACCTCCCGCGGCGAGAACGGCGCGGTCCGCAACCGGACATAGGAGTTCCAAGTAGGCGCCCAAACCGCAGTCAGCGCCCGCGCATCCCGAAGCACCCCGGCCAGAAAACCACCCAGCAGATCGGGCTCCGACCCATCCACAGCGGACAAAGACAGGTGCACGTGCCCGGAGTTCCCCTGCCCAGCCGAAGGAGCGGCCAGATAATCGGCGGTAACCCCGTGCCGAGCCGCCACCCGGCGCACGATCAGTTGCTGCAGAAGAACATCATCACAAGCGGCCAGAGCATCCCGGTGCCGCAGCACGATCTCGTACTGCCCGGGATGACACTCGGCCCGCGCCGACTCGACGCCCAACCCGGCGTCGTCCAACGCGGCCCGCAGATCACGCAGCAACGGTGCAAGCCGCTCGGTCCCGCCCACCGCGTAGTCGGCCCCGTGCGAGGTGAGCGGCCCGGACGCATCCCGGAAAACGACCTCGTGCTCGATACCCACCGAAGGCACCAGCCCCAGCCCCTCCAACGCGGTGAGCTGAGTACGGAGCACCTCCCGCGGCGCCAGCTCGGCCGCACCCCCGGACGGCCACTCGGCATCCCCCACGACGGCCCAGGTCCGGTCCCCCAGCGGGATCGCCGACGCCGCGTCCGGCCGCACCCGCAGGTCGCCGAACCCTTCGAGGTACCCGCCGAGCACCCCGGACGCCGGCAGCGGGTCCCGGGACGGCGTCCACGCGAACACATAACTGCAAACGCCGTAACCATCATCGAGCACCGAGGCCGCGAACGGCGCGGCCAGCTCGACCGCGGCGAACCGGGCGTGCGGATCGGGCACCAGCAGGAGCAGCCGAGCACCGTCCTCGGCGAGCAGCCCCCGCAGCACCCCCTCCCCCGCCGCGGCCGCCGCACGCCGGTCGGCCAGCGACCGCGGGCCGACC
>NZ_JBSGJD010000237.1:0-14896 GCF_053605405.1 Amycolatopsis sp. NPDC003861 | reverse complement strand
GTAACGCGGGTTAGAACCCGCGTTACCACTCACGACAACCCAGCCACCTGCCCAAAGGGGAATTGCTACTTGACTGCGCCCATCGACAAGCCGCGGACCAGGTGGTTCTGCGCGATCCACCCCACGATCATCACCGGCAGCGAGGCCAGCAGCGCCGCCGCCGACAGCTGGGCCCAGTACAGGCCCTCGCTGGTGATGAACCCGACCAGGAACACCGGGACCGTGCCCGCCCGCGCCGCCGTCAGGTTGACCGCGTAGAAGAACTCCGTCCAGGAGAAGATCACGCAGATCAGCGCGGTCGCCGCGATGCCCGGTGCCACCACCGGCATGATGATCTTGCGTAGCAGGGTCGGCAGGTTGGCGCCGTCGATGCGGCCCGCCTCGATCATTTCGTGCGGCACCTCGAGGAAGAACGACCGCATCATCCAGATGGCCAGCGGCAGGTTCATCGACGTGTACAGGATGACCAGCGCCCACACCGTGTCGAGCAGCTCGGTGTTCTGCGAGATCACGTACAGCGGGATGATCGCCGCCACGATCGGCAGCATCTTCGTCGAGAGGAAGAAGCCGAGCGCGTTCGACGTGCCCTTCACCGGCGCCAGCGACAGCGCGTACGCCGCCGGGACGCCGAGGAGGAGCACCAGCAGCGTCGAGAGGATCGTGACGAACGCCGAGTTGGACAGGTACGGCAGGAAGCCGCCGCTCAGGACGTTGCCGAGCTGCTCGAACGTCGGCGTGAAGAACAGCTTCGGCGGGTCGGTGTAGGCGTCCGCCTCCTGCTTGAACGCCGTCAGGATCATCCACAGCAGGGGGAAGACGAACAGGATCGCGATCACCCAGGTCGCGACGGTCAGCGACCCCTTGCCGTACGCCCGTTTGCGGGGAGCCACGGTCGTCATTTGATCCCTCCGCTCACCGAGAACGTGCGGAACATCAGGCGCAGCGCGAAGGTCGCGACGATCATCGTCAGGATGACCACGACCACGCCCATCGCCGAGGACTGGCCGACGTCGAAGCCCTCGAACGCGCGCTGGTAGATGTAGTACGGCAGGTTGGTGCTGGCCGTGCCCGGGCCGCCCTGGGTCATCAGGAAGATCGCGTCGAAGCTGTTCACGATGTAGATCGCGCCCAGCAGGGTGGCCAGCTGCAGGAACCGGGACAGGTGCGGCAGCGTGATGGAGACGAACGTCCGCCACCGGCCCGCACCGTCCACATTGGCCGCTTCGAGCACGTCCTTGGCCTGGCTCTGCAGGCCCGCCAGGATGAGCAGCATCATGAACGGCGTCCACTGCCACACGATCTGGGCCATCACCGAAGCGAGCGGGAACTCCGAAAGCCAGTCGACGTCGGTGCCGAAGACGAAGTGCAGCAGCCCGTAGGTCGGGTCGAACATCGTCGTCTTCCACAGCAGCGCGCCGGCCGCCGGCAGGATGAGGAACGGCGTGATCAGCAGCGTCCGCACGACGCCGCGGCCGAGGAACTTCCGGTCGAGCAGGATGGCCAGGCCGAGCCCGAGCAGCAGCGCGACGAACACGCAAACCACGGTCAGCAGCACCGTGTTGAGCAGCGCGACCAGGAACGTCGTGTCGCTGAAGACGTCGACGTAGTTCTGCAGGCCGACGAAGTGCCGCGAGCCGGGCCGGACCAGGTTCCACGACTGGAACGAGTAGAACACGGTGAGCAGGAACGGCAGCTGCGTCACCGCGATGACGAAGATCAGCGCGGGCAGCAGCGGCAGCCGCCGCTTGGCCGCGGTGCTCAGGCCGCGTTTCTCCTCGACCTTCGCCTGCGAGGTGGAGGTGGGGGTGGATACGGAGAGCGTGGACATCACTGCACCGCCTTGTAGGAGTCACCCACGGTTTGCGCGTAGTCCTGGGACTGCTTCAGCGCGTCTTCGACGGATTCGCGGCCGGCGATCGCGGCCGACAGCTGCTGGCTCACCCGGGTGCCCAGGTCCTGGAACTCGGGGATGCCGACGAACTGGATGCCGGGGTAGGGCACCGGGTTCGCCATGACCTTCTGCTGGTTCGCGTCCGCGATGCCGTCGAGCGTCGGCTTCGCGTAGGCCTTCGCCGCGTCGGCGTACTCGGGGATCGCGTACGTCGACTGGCGGACGCCCGGCGGGACGCGGTTCCAGCCGTAGGTCGCCCCGACCTTCTGCACGTACGCCTTGTCGGTCATCCAGGCCATGAACTTCCAGGCCGCGTCCTTGTCCTTGGCGACCTTCGGGATCCCGAGCGCCCAGGTGTAGAGCCAGCCGCTGGCTTGGGTCTTGACCACCGGCGCGGGCGCGTAGCCGGACTTGCCGACGATCTTGCTGCTGGACGGGTCCTCGTTGGTGCCCGCCATGACCGTGGCGTCGTACCACATCGCCGCGTTGCCCTGCGTGTAGCGCGTGCCGCACTCGGAGAACCCGGCGCTGGAGGCGCCGACTTCGCCGTGCTCGCGGATCAGGTTGACGTAGAAGTTCGCGGCTTGGGTGAACTCCGGCGAGGTCAGCTTGGCGTTCCAGTCCTTGTCGAACCACTGGGCGCCGAAGGTGTTCGCCACGGTCGTGAACGGCGCGAGGCTCTCGCCCCAGCCGGGCTTGCCGCGCAGGCAGATGCCCGCGACGCCGTTGGCCTTGTCGTCGAGCTTCGCCGCGAAGTCCGCGATCTGCGGCCACGTCGGCTTGGCCGGCATGGTGAGCCCGGCCTTCTCGAAGAGGTCCTTGCGGTAGGCCAGGAACGACGACTCGCCGTAGAACGGCACCGCGTACATCTGGTTCTCGTACGACAGCGACGTCTTGATGCTGGGGATGAAGTCGCTTTCGTCGTAGCCCGGGGTCGCGGCCATGTGCGGCTCGAGGTTTTCGAGCCAGCCGTTGGCCGCCCACTGCGGGGCCTCGTAGTTGCTGATCATCACGACGTCGAACTCGCCGCCCTCGGTGGCGGTCGACGCGGTGATCTTCGCGCGGGCCTGGTTTTCCGGCAGGGACACGAACTTCAGCCCGATCCCGGTGGCCTTCTCGAACTCCGGCGCGAGCGCGATGGCGTCCTTCATCTGCGGGTTGGACACGATGGCGATGACGAGCGTGCTGGTGCCGGTGCCGAGCGAGCCGGCGCCCGCGCAGCCCGTGACCAGCAGCGACGTCGCCGCGAAGAGGGTGAGGAGCTTACGCACGGCCACCTCCGGGGAGGACTTGCACCTTGAGGCCCGCGCCGCTGCGCATCTTGGCCAGCGCCTCGGGGTACTGCTCCAGCGGCAGGGTGTCGGTCAGCAGCGCGTCGGTGTCGATCGCGCCGGACGCGACGAGGTCGAGGGCGGCGCCGAAGCTGTGCAGCACGGCCATCGAGCCGACGACGGTGATCTCGTCGTTGTAGATGCGGAACGGCGAAAGCGCGACGCGGGCTTCGGCCGGGGCGACACCGAAGACGAGCAGCCGTCCTCCGCGCCGGATCGCGTCGAAGGCGGCTTCGATGGCGGGCGCGGCGCCGGTGCAGTCGACGGCGACGTCGAACTTCTCGCCGTTGAGGTCTTTTGTATCGGCAGCGGTGGCGACGGCGCCGAGGCTCTTCGCGCGCGGCAGCCGGGCTTCGTTGCGGTCGACCACCGTGACCTGCGCGCCGGAGCGCTGCAGCAGCTGCTGCATGATCAGGCCCATGGTCCCGGCGCCGACGACGAGAAACCGTTCGCCGGCCTCGACACCGACGCGGCGGACGCCGTGCACGGCACAGGAAACGGGCTCGACCAGCGCGCCCTGTTCCCAGGTCATCGCGTCCGGCATGCGGTAGCAGGTGGACGACGGGACGGCGACGTACTCGGCGAAAGCGCCGTTGACGGTGTCGCCGGTGGCGCCCCAGTTCGCGCAGAGGTTGCCGTGGCCGGCGCGGCACGGGCCGCAGTAGCCGCAGAACAGCGACGGGTCGACGGCCACCCGGTCGCCGACCTTCCACTCGCCCGGCACGTCCGCGCCGAGCTCGACGATCTCCCCGGCGAACTCGTGGCCGGGGACGATGGGGTACGGGGTGGGCGGGAAGTGCCCGTCCGCGATGTGCAGGTCGGTGCCGCAGATGCCGCACGCTCCGACCTTGACGACGACCTGACGTTCCCCGGGTTTCGGATCGGGCACCTCGCCGACCCTGATCTCACCGGGCCGGTCGACGATGGCGGCACGCATGCCTTACCCCTTCCTCGCCGCTCATATGAGCAACATTGACCTATCGCGTCGAGAACATGTGAAGGCATTACAGGTCTGACGTCGGTATTACGTCAACCTTTCGGCTGGATTTCGCGCTATTATGCTCAGATGAGCGCTTCTCGGAAGAGCGCGTCGCTCACCGAAGCAATGCTGCTGGCCACCGTCGCCCGGCGCTTCTACGTGCAGGGACGCTCCAAGCTGGAGATCGCGGGCGAGTTCGGCGTCAGCCGGTTCAAGGTGGCGCGGATGCTCGACACGGCCATGGAGTCCGGCCTGGTCAGGGTGGAATTCGCGCTGCCGGTGCCGGTGGACCTGGCGCTGTCGGACGAGGTGCGCTCGGCGTACGGCCTGGAGCGGGCGCTGGTGCTCGAACGCTCAACCGAGCGCGAGCCGAAGGAGGTCGTCCGGGCGAAAATCGGCGCACTGGCGGCGCGGCTGCTGGAGGACATCGCGGTCCCGTCGGACGTCATCGGGCTGTCGTGGGCCCGGTCGGTGAACGCGATGGCGGAGGCGGTCCGGTCGCTGCCCAGGTGCCCGATCGTCCAGCTGTGCGGGGTGCAGGCCGGGATGGACATGCGCGGCCGTTCGGTGGAGACGGTCAGCCGCGTGACGTCGGTGTCCGGCGGCGACGCGTACCCGATCTTCGGGCCGCTGGTGCTGCCGGACCGGCGCACGACGGAGACGTTGCGGCGCCAGCCGGGGATCGCCGAGACGTTCGGCCAGTTCCGTCTTTTGACGAAAGCCGTGGTCAGCATCGGTGCGTGGCAGCCGGGCGAGTCGACGGTGTACGACGCGCTGGACGAGGCCGAGCGAGCGGCGATCGCGGCCCGCGGCGCGACGGCGGAGGTCGCGGCCCGGCTGTTCGACGCATCGGGAAACGCTCTGTCGACCGGTCTGGCCCACCACGTGCTGGCGATCAGCCACGAGGAACTGATGGCGGTCCCGGAGGTGATCGCGCTGGGGTACAGCCGGCCGAAAGCCGCGGCGGTGGACGCGGTCCTGCGATCCGGCATGGTCTCGACGCTGATCACCGACGCCGCCGCGGCGGTGCCGTTGCTGGCGCTGGCGGCGAAGAACCCGCCGCGCTGATACTCCCCCGGGGGTAGCGCGGCACCGGATCCGTACCCCGCCGGGCGCAGGCGCTGGTGTCCCGCGTCCGGGGCGAAATCCGGGTCGCGCCCGATGTGCCCGCGCCCGGGGTTCGCGAGCCTGGAGGCCGTGAAGACTTCTCCTCGTTGGCGCCAGTCCGTCGTCTGGCTGCACGTCGTTTCGTCGGTCGCCTGGATGAGCCAGGCCCTCGCCCTCGTCGTGCTGACGGCGTCGGGCGTCCCGACGATGGCCGAACGCCTCGACTCCGTCCTGCTCGCCCCGATGGCCAACGTCTCGGCGTTCACCGGCCTCCTGCTCGCCGGCGCGACGGCGTGGGGCTACTTCCGGTACTGGTGGGTGCTGACGAAGTTCGCTCTGACGCTGATCCAGCTCTACGCCGGGATCTTCCTGCTGTCCCCCGCCCTCCGGGAGTCGGCGGACACCGGCACCGTCGCGTGGCCGCAGATCGCCGGAGCGTCGCTGATGGCGAGCGCCCTGGCGTTCCAGGCCTGGTTGTCCGTCGCGAAGCCGGGCCGCAAGACGCCGTGGTCACCGGCCGCGAAGCCGCTGACCGCACCGACCTGGGTCTTCGTGACGGGCATCGGCGCGCCGGCCGTCGACGTGGCCGCCGGAATCACCCTCGGCTACCCGCTCCCCGCCCTGGAACTGATCATGCTGATCGTTCTGCTCGCCTTCGAGCGGCGACGACGTCATCGCCGTGCTCGGCGGCCCAGCGCCCGAAGCCCTCGATCGGCTCCAGCAGCGTCTCGCCCAACGGCGTGAGGGCGTACGCGCCTTCGCGCCGCTCGACGAGCCCGTCGGACTCCAGCCGCCGCACGGTTTCCGTGAGCACCTTCGCGCTGATACCGCCGATGGTGCGCCGCAGGTCGACGTGCCGCCGCGGGCCGTCGTGCAACGCCCACAGCACCACCGGGTTCCACGTGTTGGCGACCAGATCGAAGGCAAGCCGCGTGCGGCAATCCGCGAGGAAGTCCATGGTTACCGTTCGGTTCCTTCCCGGGCTCCTACCGTCGTGCTGGTACCAGCCAAGCACAAGGAGGACGCATGCGGATCGGGATCTTCGGCACGGGCGGGATGGCGGACGCGCTCGGCACGCAGTGGGCACGCGCGGGCCACGACCTGATGGTGAGCGGCCGTTCGGACCCGGACTCCCTGGCCGGGCGGCTCGGCGCCGCCACCGGAACCTGGCGCGAGACGGCCGCCTTCGCCGACGTGCTGCTCCTGGCCGTCCCCGCCGGCGCGATCGGCGACGTGCTCGCCGAGGTGGGCTCGCTCGCCGGGAAGGTCCTGGTCGACTGCACCAACGACCCCTGCTTGACGGGCACCCCGGTGGCGTCGCGGATCGCCACGGATGCCCACGTCGTGAAGGCGTTCAACCTGGCCCACGTCGACATCTGGCGGATGACCCCGCCGGTGTTCGGCGGCCGTCCGCTGTCGGTCCCGTTGTGCGGCGACGACCCGGCGGCGCTGGAAGCGGCGAGCACGCTGGTCCGGGACATCGGCGCGCACCCGGTCCCCGCGGGCGGCCTCGACCGCGCGGCCCTGCTCGAAGCGACCGCGGCGTTCGTCATCGGGCTGTGGTTCGCCGGAGAGGACGCGCAGGCGATCCTGACCCCGGTGGGGACCCGGACGGGCTGAGCCTCAGAGGCCGTACTCGATGGCGGTGGCGTTCGTGCCGTCCAGCAGGGCGTACTCCACCATCGATGCGGCCGACGCGGCCGGGGCGACGGCCACGACGACCGCGGCGGCGAAGAAGATCCCGGCCAGCACGCGCCTGAAGTTCCCCATGGTCCCCTCCCGGGTCGCGAAGCCTCCACGCTAACCCGAAACCACGCCGCCGGACTGCGCCGTTGGGCGCAACCCGGTCAGTGCGCGCCCACCTCGGTCACCCGGACCACCGCCATCCCGGCCTCGTCCGACGCCGCCAGGTCGACTTCGGCGCTGATGCCCCAGTCGTGGTCGCCCGCCGGGTCGTCGAAGATCTGGCGGACCTTCCAGACGTCCGGCTGCTGCTCGATCATCAGCAGCTGCGGGCCGCGCGCGTCCGGGCCGGTGCCGAGCGTCTCGTACTCCTCGAAGTAGTCCTCGATCGCTTCCTGCCACGCGTCCGCGTCCCAGCCCGAAGCCGCGTCCAGCTCCCCCAACGGGAACCACGCGCGCCGCGCGAACAGCTCGACCCGGCGGAACAGCTCGTTGCGGACCAGGACGCGGAAGGCACGCTCGTTGCGGGTGACGGCCGGCGGTTCGGCGGGCGGCCGCGTCGACACCGGGCCTTCTTCCGACGGGTGCCGCAGCGCTTCCCACTCGTCGAGGAGGCTCGAGTCGACCTGGCGGACGAGCTCGCCGAGCCACTCGATGAGGTCCTGCAGCGGCTCGGTCTTGGCCTCGTCCGGGACCGTGTGGCGCAGCGCGTCGTAGACGTCGGCGAGGTAGCGCAGCACCAGGCCTTCGGATCGGGCGAGCTGGTAGAAGCCGATGTACTCGACGAAGTTCATCGCGCGCTCGTACATGTCCCGCACGACCGACTTGGGCGACAGCTCGTAGTCGTCGACCCACGGGTGGCCCTGCCGGTAGCTGTGGAACGCGCCCTGCAGCAGCTCTTCGAGGGGCTTCGGGTACGTGACGTTCTCGAGCAGCTCCATCCGCTCGTCGTACTCGATGCCCTCGGCCTTCATGGCGTTCACGGCCTCGCCGCGCGCCTTGAACTGCTGCTGCGACAGCACCGGCCGCGGATTGTCCACAGTGGATTCCACAACGGACACGACGTCGAGCGCGTAACTCGGCGACTCCAGGTCGAACAGCTCGATCGCGGCCAGCGCGAACGGCGAAAGCGGCTGGTTGAGCGCGAAGTCGAACTGCAGGTCGACGGTGAGCCGGATGATCCGGCCCTGATCGTCCGGTTCGGACAGTCGCTCGACCACGCCCGCGGCGAGCAGCGCGCGGTAGATCGCGATGGCGCGCAGGATGAGCTTGCGCTGGGACGCGCGGTCCTCGTGGTTGTCCTCGAGGAGGTGCCGCATCGAGTCGAAGGCGTTGCCCGGCCGGGAGATCACGTTCAGCAGCATCGAGTGCGTGACCTTGAAGCTGGACGTCAGCGGCTCGGGGTCGGCGGCGATGAGCCGGTCGAACGTGCTCTCGGTCCAGTTGACGAACCCCTCCGGCGCCTTCTTCCGGACGATCTTCTTTTTCTTCTTCGGGTCGTCGCCCGCCTTCTCGAGGGCCTTGGCGTTCTCGACGACGTGGTCGGGCGCCTGGACGACGACGTAGCCGTCGGTGTCGTAGCCCGCGCGCCCGGCCCGGCCGGCGATCTGGTGGAACTCGCGCGCCTTGAGGTGGCGCTGGCGGACGCCGTCGTACTTGGTGAGCGCGGAGAACACGACCGTCCGGATCGGCACGTTGATGCCGACGCCGAGCGTGTCGGTCCCGCAGATCACCTTGAGCAGCCCGGACTGGGCGAGGGTCTCGACCAATCGGCGGTACTTGGGCAGCATGCCGGCGTGGTGGACGCCGATGCCGTGGCGGACCAGCCGCGAGAGCGTCTTGCCGAAGCCGGCGGCGAACCGGAAGTCGCCGATCAGCTCGGCGATGGCCTCCTTCTCGGCCTTCGACGTCACGTTGATGCTCATCAGCGTCTGCGCCCGCTCGATGGCCGCGGCCTGCGAAAAGTGCACGACGTAGACGGGCGCCTGACCGCCGTTGAGCAGCTCGGACATGGTCTCGTGCAGCGGCGTCAGGGCGTACCGGAAGGTCAGCGGGACCGGGCGCTGCGCCGACGTGACCACCGCCGTCGGGCGCCCGGTGCGGCGGGTGAGGTCCTTTTCGAAGAAGGAGACGTCGCCCAGGGTCGCCGACATCAGGACGAACTGGGCGTTCGGGAGCTCCAGCAGCGGCACCTGCCAGGCCCAGCCGCGGTCGGGCTCGGAGTAGAAGTGGAACTCGTCGGCCACGACCTGCCCGACGGGGGCGCCGGCCCCGAACCGCAACGCGATGTTCGCCAGGATTTCGGCCGTGCAGCAGATGATCGGGGCGTCCGGGTTGACGCTGGAGTCGCCGGTCATCATGCCGACGTTGTCGGCGCCGAAGATGTCGATGAGCTGGAAGAACTTCTCCGAGACGAGGGCCTTGATGGGCGCGGTGTAGTAGCTGCGGCGGCCCTGGGCGAGCGCGGTGAAGTGCGCGCCGACGGCGACGAGGCTCTTCCCGGAGCCGGTCGGCGTGGAGAGGATGACGTTCGATCCGGAGACGACCTCCATCACCGCCTCCTCCTGCGCCGGGTACAGCTCGATACCCCGTTCGGCCGTCCAGGTCGTGAACGCTTCGAAGAGGGCGTCGGGGTCGGGATCCGCAGGCAGGAGGTCGGTGAGAGTCATCAGGCGTCCATCGTGCCATCCGCTCGTCGCAAAGTCGGCAGGGGCGATCGCATCGCGACCGGTAAACCCGTAGGCTTCGCGGTACCGCGCGTCGACTGGGTGATACTTCCCATCACGCGCGCACACGGGCGGTACTCCGGAGGGCTTAGGAATGGCACAGGACATCATCCCGATCGAACTCGGCCTGCCGCAGGGCGACGTCGTCACCCTGTGGGCGCCGCGCTGGCGGGAAGACGGCGAGGAGTGGGAAGCGTTCCTCGGCGACGAGGACGACCTGTACGCCTTCGCCGACGCAGCGCACCTGGCCGCGTTCGTGCGCACGTCCGAGCGGCACGACCTGCTGGACCACCCGGCGTGGGACGCGGTGCCGTCGCTGAACGTGCCGGAGCTGATCCCGGACGAGGACCACACGTACGACCTCGTCGGCGTCCCGGAGCTGGTCGCCGAGGAGCCGGACGTCTGGCACATCGCGGAGCTGGCGGAGATCGTCGGCATCGTGCGGTCGCTCGCCGACGTCTGCGACCTCGAGGAGGTCCACGAGATCCTCGACTCGACCGAGGGCTTCTCGCTGCTCGACCAGGGCACGCTGCCGTTCACCGGGAGCGTCGGCGTCCAGGTGTGGAACGACCTGTCCGAGACGGTGTCGCAGAAGTGGGACACCGTGCTCGACGCAATCGACGGCCTGGTGACCCAGCCGGAGGTCGACGAGAAGGTGCTGGAGCAGACGGCCGAGGAGCTGGCGGCGTTCCACGAGGAGTCCGCGGAGGCCGAAGCCGGCGCCGAGGGTGAAGAGGACCTCGAGGCGATCTCGGACGACTCCGATTCGGAAGAAGAAGAGGAAGAGGGCCCGGTCGGCTTCTGGGCCGAGGTCGGCATCGACCCGATCAAGATCATCACGTCCGGCGCGGAGTACTACACGCTGCGCTGCTACCTCGACGACACCCCGGTGTTCCTGGGCAGCGAGGGCGAGATCGACGTGTTCACGTCGCCGGGCGCGCTGGCCCGCGCCCTGGCGGACGGCAAGGACCTGGCCGACACGGACCTCGCGGACGTGTCCACGTGGGACGAAGTCCTGGCGAAGGCCACGGCGGGCGAGCTCGAGATCGAGGTCGACACCGAGAACACGTACGTCCTGACGGGCCTGGACGCGGACATCGCGGAGGGCCCGGAGGCGATCGACCCGACCCAGCTGGAGCTGGCGGTCGAGCTGATCACGGACGCGGCGGACTGGGCGGGCGACGACTCGGCCGAGACGGCCCTGGCGGGCAACGAAAGCCTGGGCTGGCTGGTGTCCTTCGTGCTCCGCCCGGACCCGACCCGCCTCGAGCCGTCGGCCCCGTTCGACGCCGAGCAGAGCGCGTGGCGCAAGCTGGTCGAAACTTTCGAGAACCGCCTGACGGTCGCTTGATCCCTGGTTCCACGAAGGCCGCCTCCCGTACTCGGGGAGGCGGCCTTCGCCGTTACGGCGACGGGTGTTCGGCGCGGACCGGGACCACCAGGACCGCCAGGGCCGGGAAGATCGCCGCCACGCAGAAGGCGAGGGCGTACCTGCTGTCGCCGATCACCAGGCCCAGGAGGGGTGGGGTGAGGGAGGCCGCGATGTTCTGGCCCGTGTTCTGCGTTCCCATCGCGCGGCCGGACCACGCCAGGCCCGCCAGCTCCGCCGAGGCCGTGAAGCCGAGGCCGTTGTCCGCCACCGTGATGATTCCCGCCAGCGCCAGGGCCAGCAGCACCAGCCACGGCCAAGAAGCGTCCCCGAGAGCGACCAGCAGCATCACGAAACAGCTCAGCACCGCAAGCACCCGCATCGGGCGGAGGCGGCTCCCGACCCGGTCCGACCACCAGCCCGACCCCAGCCGGCCCAACGCTCCCAGGACCTGGACCGCCGCCAGGTACCAGCCCGCCGACAGCGCGCTCCAGTGCTGGACCGCCACCAGGTACACCGGCGCGAACGCCGACACCGCGAACTGCGGCACCACCAGCAACGCGCTCGCCCCGTGCACCCGCCACAGCGCCGCGTGCCGGTACGGCGACGGCGGCTTCTCCCCCGAAGCCGGGCGGGGCGGACGCGGTGGGTCCGTCACCAGCCAGGCCACCAGCAGCGCCACCAGGATCGCCAGCCCGGCCGGCAGCAGGATCGCCGCCCGGAAGCCGTAGTGCGCGGCCAGCGGCGGCAGGCCCAGCGCCGCCACGCCCACGCCCAACGGCTGGGCCGTCTGGCGGATCCCCATCGCCACGCCCCGCTCGGACTTGGCGAACCAGCCCATCACGACGCGACCGCTCGCCGCGTTCACCGAAGCCGTACAGGCACCGGCCGCCAAAAACACCCCAAAGAGGAGCCCGACCGGGTGACTTCCTACCCCGGCGTACACGAGGAGTAATCCCGAGATGCCCAGGCCGAGGGCCATGATGAGACGCTCTCCGTAACGGTCCGCAGCCGCGCCCCACACGATCAGGGTGAACAGCAACCCGATGCTCGGCGCCGCGACGACCGTTCCCGCCTCGGCCAGCGTCAGCCCTTCGGCGGCCCGCATCGCCGGGACCAGGAACGGGAGGCCGTAGAGGAACGAGCAGCTCGCGGTCTGCGCGGCGAGGCCGAGCGCGAGGATGAGCCAACGCCGTGGATTCGCGTGCAGTTGACCGCTCTCGACCTGCGCCATCTTCGTCACCGTCTCAAATAATGAGAAGTTGTTCCTACATAGTGAACGATAGTTGGCACAGCTAAGGACCGCAAGCAGGTTGCGGTCCGAAGCGGGGGAGGTCAGGCGAGCGCGGCGTACCCGGGCTTGATGACGTCGTCGATCAGCGCGAGCCGCGCGTCGAAATCGATGAACGCGGATTTCATCGCGTTGATGGTGAACCAGCGGAAGTCGTCGATACCATAGCCGAACACCTCGTGCAGCGCGGCGAATTCGCTGGTCATCGTGCATCCGCTCATCAGCCGGTTGTCCGTGTTCACGGTCACCCGGAAGCGCAGCTTCGCGAGCAGCCCGATGGGGTGCTCGGCGATCGAGCGGACCGTGCCTGTTTGGATGTTCGACGTCGGGCAGATCTCCAGGGGGATGCGGCGGTCGCGGACGTACGCGGCCAACCGTCCAAGGTGGACCGTGCCGTCGGCGTCGGTCTTGATGTCCTCGGCGATGCGCACGCCGTGCCCGAGCCGCTCGGCGCCGCAGTGCTGAATCGCTTCCCAAATGGACGGCAAACCGAAGGCTTCGCCCGCGTGAATGGTGAAATGCGCATTGTTCTGACGCAGGTATTCGAATGCGTCGAGATTGCGGGTGGGCGGGAATCCGTCCTCGGGGCCGGCGATGTCGAACCCGGCGACGCCGGCGTCGCGGTAGCGGACGGCCAGGTTCGCGATCTCGAGCGCCCGGGCGTGCTGGCGCATCGCGCAGAGCAACGTCCCGACGCGGATGCTGCCGCCGTTCGCGGCCACTCGCCGGGTGCCCTCCGTGAACCCCGCTTGAACGGCCTCGACCACCGCATCGAGTGACAGACCGCGTTCGACGAACAACTCCGGTGCGTAGCGCACCTCGGCGTAGACGACGCCGTCCGCGGCCAGGTCCTCGACCGCCTCCGCGGCGACCCTGACCAGCGATTCCTCCGTTTGCATCACCCCGCAGGTGTGCGCGAAGGTCTCGAGGTAGGACACGAGTGAGCCGGAGTCGGCCTCACGGCGGAACCAGCTGCCCAGCTCGGCGGGGTCCGTGGTGGGCAGACCGGCATAACGGGTCGCGTCGGCGAGCTCGGCGACGGTGGCCGGGCGCAGGCCGCCGTCGAGGTGGTCGTGCAGCAGCACCTTGGGTGCGCGGCGGAGTGTCTCGGTGGGCAGAACAGGGCTTTCGTCAGGCATCCCCCAACGGTAACCTCGTTGTCATTCCCCTACATGGCCGTAACTCTCAGGTTCGGGTTCACCCTCAGCATCGACGATCATGTGACGAATCGGCCATCCGGGGGCGGCCTCCGCAATAGCCACTTCACGGGGGCCATACGGACAGCAATTTTTGCAATCGATAAGCTTCGTGGCACGTCCCTCCATTTCCCCGCCGACGAAGGACACACAGCAGTGACCACTGACAACCACATTGCCGCCCCGTCCTTCGACCGGATGCGCAACATGCTGGTGCGCGCGGCCGAAGTGCGTGAGAGCGAGCAGCAGCAGATCTTCGACGCGCTCGACGACATCTACGCCCGCCTCGCGCCGGTGGACTCGCTGGGCGCGGTCCGCAAGCGGCTGTCCGAGATGCCCGACCGCACCGAGGTCAGCGTCCTGGCCGAGCGCCTCGACGAGACGATGTCGCGCCTCGAGGCCCAGGACAACGCGATCGCCGCGCTGACCCGGGCCGTCGAGAGCATCGTCGACAAGCTCGCCAAGCCCTTCGCCCAGCTCGACGGCCGCCTCGACGGCGTCGCCGCGCGCTTCGAGGGTGTCGCGGGCCGGATGGACGGCCTCGAGGACAAGCTCCAGAACATCCACCGCCGGCTCGACGAGCTGGGCGGCCACCTCGACAAGCAGGACGCGAAGCTCGAGTCGCTGCCGCAGTCGGTGCACGGCCCGGTCCGCGAGCGGATCGAGCAGGCCGAGTCGTCGCTGCGCGAGCGCGTCGACACCGTGGACCACGAGCTGCGCGGCAAGGTCGACGAGCTGAGCCGCGTCACGCAGGAGCGCGTCGGGGAGCTGGGCCGCACGACGCACGAGCGGATCGACGCCAACACCGAGGCGCTCAAGGTCGCGCTGACCGAGACCGGCGAGATGATCGACGCGTCCGACCGGCTGGAGAACCTGGGCAACCGGCTCGAAACGGTCACCACCCGCCTCGACGACCTGGCCTCCCGCCTCGACAAGGTCGAGGACGGCTTCCTCTCCGGCATCGGCGACCTCGACGGCGCGCTCAAGGCCGGCCTGTCGAAGGTCGAGGGCACGCTGTCGAAGCAGCCGGACACCGACTCGGTCGACACGCTGGTCCGCAAGAGCAACGACGAGAGCGTCCGCCGCATCGGCGGCCAGCTCGACGAGGCGATGGCGACGTTCGCGGAGCTGATGCTCGGCGGCGGCCCGGCGGTGCAGCAGATCGCCCCGCCCCCGCCGGCCCCGCGCCAGCCGCGCCGCAGCTCCCGCAACGGCCGCGCCCCCAAGCCGGCCGACGCCAAGGCCAAGACGGGCGAAGGCGCGGAAGAAGCCTCCGAGTAAGGCCCACGCGTGAAGAAGGCCCCCGCCGGGATCCGGCGGGGG
>NZ_JBSGJD010000236.1:0-15051 GCF_053605405.1 Amycolatopsis sp. NPDC003861 | reverse complement strand
GGGGCACGGAGCCGGCGACGGTGGCGCCGTGCCCCGCCCCGCCGCGATCGCCGTCGGCCTGGCCGCCGCCGGGCTGGCCGCGCTGCTGCCCGGCCTGCCGTGGTGGCGCGGTCCGCTCGCCGTCGCTCTCGCCTACGCCGTCACCGGAGCGCTCCTGTGGCGGTGCACCAAACGGCTCGGCGGCATCACCGGTGACGTCCTCGGCGCCGGTGTCGAAACCGCCGTCGCGACCGCACTGGTCGCGTTGTCAACCTAGGCCCGGTGCCCGGCGTGTACCTGGTAAAGGAGGTCACCCTGGACACCGATACCGCCGTCGACCCGGCGGAGCTCTTCCGCGCGCACCGCCCCGGCCTGGTCCGGCTCGCCGTGCTGCTGCTCGGCGACCGCGGGCTCGCCGAGGACGTCGTGCAGGACGCCTTCCTCGCGCTCGTCCGCCACTGGCCGCTCGACGACCCGGCCGGCGCGGGCGGCTACCTCCGCGTCTCGGTCGTCAACGGCGCCCGCTCCGCGCACCGGCGCGCGGCAAGGCGCCTGCGGCACCGGCCCGGCGACCGCGACGACGTACCACCCGCGGACACCGGCGTCCTGCTCGGCGAAGAGCACCGCGAGGTGCTCGCCGCCGTGCGCCGGCTGCCGAGACGGCAACGGGAGGTGCTCGTGCTCCGGTACTGGGCCGGCCTTTCCGAAGCCGAGATCGCCGACGCGCTCGGCGTCTCCCGCGGCACCGTCAAGACCTGCGCCTCCCGTGCGCTGGCGAAACTGGAAGAAGAACTCCGATGACCGACGTCGAGGACCGCCTGCGCCGCGCCTTCCACGCTCTCGCCGACACCGTGGACGTCCGGCCCGCACCCCTCCCCGCACCCCGGCGACGGCTGGTCGCCCCGCTGCTCGCGGCAACCGCCACCGTGCTGGGAGCCGGCGTCATCGCTCTCCTCACCACCGCCCCGCCCGAGCCGAAGCCCGCACCGCCCGCTGCACCGACGCCGACACACACCCCGGTGACGCTGCCGAACTTCGCGCTCTTCACGCACTGCGGCGTCGACGAAGCGAAGATCGGCGACCGGTTCTACGAGGCCGAGACGCCACTGATCGGCCCGGCTCGCAGCGCACCGCCCGGCTGGGACAACCCGTACCAGGAAGGCACGATGACGCTCACCCCACCGGCTTCCGCGGTCTTCCGCGACCACCTCGGCCACGAGGTCCGGTTCCGTTTACGGCCCGGAGCGACGGACTTCAAGCAGCTCTGCGAGTAACCGAAACTGTCGTACCTCCTTCCTATCGTGATCCGGGTGAACCGAACCGATCGTCTCTACGCCATCGTCGAAGAACTGCGCGCCGTCGCGCCCCGGCCACGCAGCGCGCGCTGGCTCGCGGACCGGTTCGAGGTCAGCGTCCGCACCGTCGAGCGCGACATCAGCGCCCTGCAGCAGTCCGGCACGCCGATCTACGCCGAGCCCGGCCGCACCGGCGGGTACTGCCTCGACAAGGCACACACCATGCCGCCGGTCAACCTGACGCCCGCCGAGGCCGTGGCCATGGCACTCGCGCTGAGGCACCTCGAGGGCACTCCCTTCCGTGCCGAAGGACGCTCGGCGCTGCGCAAGCTGGTCGCCGCGATGCGCCGGGAAGACACGGACGCGGCGAAGAACCTCGCCGCCTGTGTCCACCTGCTCGGCGACGGTCCGATCCCGCCGATGCCGCAGGTGCTCAACATCCGCCGCGTCCTGCGCATCCGGTACACCGACCGCGCAGGCGCCGTCACCCGGCGGGAGATCGAGCCGCTCGGCTACGTCGGCAAGCCCGAGCACTGGTACCTCATCGCCTGGTGCCGGCTGCGCCAGGAGATCCGGGCCTTCCGCACCGACCGCATCATCTCCTTCACCGTCACCGCCGAAATCCCGCCCCTTCGCCCGCTGCGTCCCGAAGACCTCGACATCCCGTACGGCGACGTCCACCAGCTCACTTTGGCGGGGTGAACACGGAGAAGTGGTTGCCCGCCGGGTCGAGCAGGTGCGCGAACGTCACGCCGACCGGGTTGACGCTCGGTGGTCGCTGCACCCGCCCGCCGGCCTTTTCGACCTGGCGGCAGGTGGCGTCGACGTCTTCGACCAGCACGGTGAAGATCGCGTACTCCTCCGTTCCCGTGGAGAGCCCGCCGCGGGAGCCGCCGGTGTCGATCACCCGGTAGGCCGGGTCGGTGCTCGCCGAGGCGTCCTGGGCGATCTTCCAGCCGAACACCTCACCGTAGAACCGTTCGGCGGCCGCCGGGTCCGCGGTGCCGATCTCGAACCAGGCGACGTCGTTGAATCCGGGCATGTCGTTCCTTCCGCTGCCACGCCGGGTCTCTCCCGGTCTGCGCCCAGTTTCGGCGGCGGTAGCGACAACCCCCTGTCGGTGTTTACGAAACTTCCCGCAGATTCGCCAGGAACGCGTCCGTCGTCACCCGGTCGCGGACCGCCAGCCGCAGGTGGTCCGGGCCGAGGCCGGGGAAAGTATCTCCTCGTCGCGCCGCATAGCCCGCTTCGCGCAGGCGCGTGCGTAGGGAAGCACCATCGGGAACGCGCACCAGCACGAACGGGCCACGCGGATCGCCCAGCACGTCGACACCCTGCGCGGTCAGGCCCGACACCAAGTACTCGCGGTCCGCTTCCGCGGCCACCGCCAGCTTCTCCGCTTCCTCCAAAGCGGACGGACGGCAGCACGCCACCGTCGCCACCGCGGCCAAAGTGGACACCGACCACGGCACCTGCACCGCACGCAGCAGCTCGACGACGTCCGCCGGCGCGAGCACGTACCCCGCGCGCAGGCCGGCGAGTCCCCACGTCTTCGTCAGGCTGCGCAGCACGACGACACCCGGATGCCCGTCGGCCAGGCTCTCGACCTCGCCGGGCACCGCGTCCAGGAACGCCTCGTCCACCACGAGCAGCCGGCCGGGGCGCGCCAGGGCGAGCAGCGACGCCGCCGGGTGCAGGACCGACGTCGGATTGGTCGGATTGCCGACGAACACCAGGTCAGCGTCGTCCGGAACCAGGTCCGGGTCGAGCACGAAGCCGTCCTTCTCGGACAGGATCACCCGCTCGACCGCGTGTCCGGCAGCACGCAAAGCCGCCTCGGGCTCGGTGAACTGCGGGTGCACGACCACCGCGTGCCGAGGGCGGAGAGCCGAGGCGAGCAGCGTGAACGCCTCCGCCGCTCCGGCCGTGACCAGGACTTCTTCAGGTGAGCGGCCGTGACGTGCGGCCACCGCCTGCACGGCGTCCACAGTAGACGGGTAAGCGGCAAGGGAGTCCAAAGCGGACGCCAGTTCCTGCTGCAGCCACGAAGGTGGCCTCGGCAACCGGACATTCACCGCGAGATCGACCAGCCCCGGCCCCACCTCGCGGTCGCCGTGGTGGTGCAGGTCGTAATCAGCCATGGGCCCGGACCCGCGCCGCGAACCGCTGCGCCAGCTCGGGATACCCCGCCCAGTGGACGTGCAGGTAGGACGCGTGCAGCGTCGGCGACGCGAAGCCGTCCAGCTGCCGATCCCAGCCCCACGCGGCCGAAGTGCCGTGCGACGGCGTCACTTCGGTGCGGTGGAATTCGTGCCCGGTGACGCGCTGCCCGGCCGTGGCCAGCAGGTTGTCCTCGACGGCGACCGCACGCCGGTAGCCGAGCTTGCCGCGAGCGGTCATCTTGGCGTCCGCGGGCACGGCGCCCACCATCGGCACGCCGTCCAAGGACTGGCACAGGTACAGCAGCCCCGCGCATTCCGCGCTCACCGGCATCCCGGCCTGGATGGCCGAAGCCACCGCAGCACGCAACGCCGTGTTCGCCGACAGTTCGGCCGCGTGCACCTCGGGGAACCCGCCACCGAAGTACAGGCCGGCGCACCCGTCGGGCAACGCCTGGTCCCGCAACGGGTCGACGTCCACGACCTCGACGCCGCACGCCGCCAGCAGCTCGATGTTCTCGGTGTAGCGGAAAGTGAACGCCGGACCGCCGGCAGCCGCGATCGTCACGGGCGGACCATCCACACCGGACGGTTCCCACGGCGGCGAGGAAAGCCGCGGCGCACCCGAAGCGATCCGGACGATCGCTTCCAGGTCGACGCCGTCGCGCACCCAGGCGGCCAGCGCAGGCAGCACGTCTTGCGCTTCCGCAGCCCGTTCCGCCGCGGGAACGAGCCCGAGGTGCCGGCTCGGCGCGTGGATCTCTTCGTTGCGGTACAACGCTCCCAGCAGTGGAACGCCGGTGGCTTCCAGCGCGGCCGCGATCTCGTCGAGGTGCCGCTGCGAGCCGAGCTTGTTGAGGATGACGCCGGCGAGCCGCACGCGGTTGTCGTAGTGGGCGAAGCCGAGCACGGTCGCGGCGACGCTGCGGGAGGCGGCCGAGGCGTCGACGACCAGCACCACCGGCGCGTCCAGCACCCGGGCCACGTGGGCGGTCGAGGCGTAGCCCTCGGTGCCCAGCGCGCCGTCGAACAGGCCCATCACGCCTTCGATCACGGCGATGTCGGCACCGTGAGAACCGTGCCGCAGCAACGGAACCAGCTGTTCTTCGCCCTGGAGGAACGGGTCGAGGTTGCGCGCGGGACGTCCGGTCGCGAGGGCGTGGTAGCTCGGGTCGATGAAGTCCGGCCCGACCTTGTGCCCGGACACCCGGTGCCCGGCCGCGCGCAGCGCCGCCATCAACCCGGCGGCGATCGTGGTCTTGCCGTGCCCGGAACCGGGCGCGGCGACGACCACCCGCGCTACCACTCGATCCCCCGCTGGCCCTTCTGGCCGGCGTCCATCGGGTGCTTGACCTTGGTCATCTCGGCCACCAGGTCGGCGGCCTCGACGAGCTCCGGCGGCGCATACCGGCCGGTGATGACGACGTGCTGGTGCCCGGGCCGGTCGACCAGGGTGGACACGACGTCGTCGACCTCGAGCCAGCCCCACTTGAGCAGGTACGAGAACTCGTCGAGGACGTAGAAGTCGTGCGTCTCGGCCGCGAGCCGGCGCTTGATCTCCGCCCAGCCTTCCCGCGCGTTCGAAGCGTGGTCCTCCTCGGTGCCGGACTTGCGCGCCCAGCTCCAGCCCTCGCCCATTTTGTGCCACTCGACCGGCCCGCCCTGGCCGGTGTCGTCGTGCAGCTTCCCCAGCGCCTTGAACGCGGCTTCCTCGCCGACGCGCCACTTCGCCGACTTGACGAACTGGAACACGCCGATCGACCAGCCCTGGTTCCACGCGCGCAGGGCCATTCCGAAGGCGGCCGTCGACTTGCCCTTCATCTCGCCGGTGTGCACGGCGAGCAGCGGCCGGTTGCGGCGCTGGCGCGTGGTCAGGCCGTCGTTCGGGACGGCGTCCGGTTTGCCCTGCGGCATCAGGCGGCCTTTCCGGTCCGGGCGCGGACGGCGTCCGCCAGCGCGTCGGCGGCGACGTCGGCGAGGGGAACGTGTTCCGCGCCGAGGTGGGCGGCGAGGTCGGCGGCCAGGCCGAGGCGCATCTTGCCGCTCTCGCAGTCCATGACGATCGTCGTGACACCGGTGAGCAGGCCGGCCGCGGCCTGGGCGCGCGCGACGGCGTCGGGGCCGCTGGTGGCGCGGCCGTCGGTGACGACGACCAGCAGCGGACGGCGCCGCGGATCGCGGATCTCTTCGACGCGCAGCACGCGCGCCGCCTCCAGGAGTCCCTCGGCCAGGGGTGTCCGGCCGCCGGTCGGGAGGCCTTCGAGACGGGACGCGGCCGCGTCGACGCTGATCGTGGGCGGCAGCGCGAGCTCGGCCGCGGTGCCGCGGAACGTGACCAGCCCGACCTTGTCGCGGCGCTGGTAGGCGTCGAGAAGCAGCGACAGGACCGCGGATTTGACCTCGCGCATCCGCGCCTTCGCGCCCATCGAGCCGGACGCGTCGACGCAGAACAGCACGAGATTGCCTTCGCGGCCTTCGCGCAGTGCGTATCGGACGTCCTCCGGCTGCAGCTTCAGCCCCGCACCGACCCGGCCGCGGGTTTTCTGGTGCGGCGCCGCGGCTTTCACGGTCGCGACCAGGTGGAGCCGGCCTTCGCGGACGCTGGCCGGCTGGACGCCGATGGTCCGGCCGCTGTCGGTGATCGCGCGCGAACGACGTCCGCGCTCACCTTCTCCCATCCCCTTCACGCGGAAGACGCGGGCCTTGAACGTCTCGCCGGCGCCGACCGTCTTCTGCTGGCCGCCGCTTTGCTGCGGTTCGCCTTGCGGCGCGTTTTCACTGCCCTGTGGTGGTTCGGGAGCTTGCGGCGGCTCCGAACCCGAGCCAGGGCCGTCGTCCTCGGGTCCCGGGTCCGGTTGGGCGTCCTGAAGGGCCTGCTCGAGCTGCTCTTCGGAGATGCCCGGCGCGTCGAACGGGTTGCGCCGGCGCCGGTGCGGCAGCGCGAGGCGAGCGGCGACGCGGACGTCCTCGGTGGTCACCTCGTCGCGGCCGGCCCAAGCCGCGTGCGCGACCGCGGTGCGGGCGGTGACGATGTCCGCACGCATGCCGTCGACCTCGAAGGAGGCACAGACTTCGGCGATCTGGCGCAGGGCCTCGTCGGGGAGCTTGACGGCGGGCAGAAGCCGTTGCGCCGCTTCGATGTCCGCCGCGAGCTGGGCGTCTTCGCCGGCGTACTGCGCGGCGAAGGCGTCAGGGTCGGCTTCGTAGGCGAGGCGACGGCGGACGACCTCGACGCGCTGCTCCGGGTCGCGGCTGGAGGCGACCTCGACGGTCAGTCCGAACCGGTCCAGCAGCTGGGGCCGCAGCTCGCCTTCTTCGGGGTTCATGGTGCCGATCAGGACGAACCGGGCCGCGTGCGAGACCGAGACGCCTTCGCGTTCCACGGTCGCGCGGCCCATCGCGGCGGCGTCGAGGAGGGTGTCGACGAGGTGGTCGTGCAGCAGGTTGACCTCGTCGACGTAGAGCAGCCCGCGGTGGGCGGCGGCGAGCAGGCCGGGCTGGAAGTCCGTGACGCCTTCGGCGAGCGCGCGTTCCAGGTGCAGGCTCCCGATGACGCGGTCTTCGGCCGCGCCGACCGGGAGTTCAACGAGCTTCGCGGGACGTCGGTGGCTGGTCGCGGCGTCGTGCGGGCCGTCCGGGCAGAGCGGGTCGGGCGCCGCGGGATCGCAGGAGAACCGGCAGCCGTCGACGACGTCGACCCCGGGCAGCAAGCCCGCGAGCGCGCGGACCATGGTCGACTTCGCGGTCCCCTTTTCGCCGCGCACCAGCACCCCGCCGACGGCGGGTGAGATCGAGGAGAGGACCAGCGCCAGGCGCAGGTCCGGCAGCCCGACGACGGCGGTGAACGGGTACGGCTTCAACAGCGCTCCTGAGGTCGGCGACCGGCCGATCATCGCACAGCGCATGCCTCGCTTAGGGTGGGAAATCGTGCGCGAAGAATCACGTCCACCGGCTGCCGGAGCGGACCGCCTGACCGTGGTCGGGATCGGGGCCGACGGCTGGTCCGGGCTGTCGGAGCAGGCCAGGTCCGCGGTGCTCGCCGCCGACGTCGTGCTGGGGGCGCCCCGGCAGCTGGGCTACCTGCCCGAGGACGTCCCGGCGCAGGCGTGGCCGACGCCGTTGCTGCCGGGGCTGGACGCGGTCATCGCCGAGCACGAAGGCGCTCGGATTTGCGTCCTGGCCAGCGGAGATCCGTTTTTGTCGGGGGTGGGTGCCACACTGGTGGCCCATGGATACGAGGTCGAGGCGCTGCCTGCGCTCTCCTCGGTGACACTGGCCCGGGCACGGCTGGGCTGGTCCGCCGAGGAGACCGAGGTGGTCACCATCGTCGGCCGGTCGTCCGCCCGCGTCGCCCGGGTGCTGGCGCCGCGCCGGCGAGTGCTCGTCCTGGGTGCCGACGCGCCCGCTTTGCGCTCCCTGCTCACCGTGCGGGGTTATGGCGAGAGCGAGCTGATCGCGTTGGAGAACCTGGGCGGGCCCGACGAGCGCATCTCCGACGGCTGGGCCGGCGATCCCGGACCGCTGACGGTGTTCGCGCTGGAGTGCACGGGTCCGGCGTTGCCGCTGATCGGCATCCCGGACGACGTGTACGCCCACGACGGGCAGCTGACCAAGCGCGACCTCCGAGTGTCGGCGCTGGCCCGCCTCGCGCCGAGTCCCGGCGAGTTGTTGTGGGACGTCGGCGCGGGCGCGGGCAGCGTCGGCATCGAGTGGTCCCGGCTGCACGGGCTGAACCGTGCGGTCGCGATCGAACGCTCCGCGGAGCGGGCCGAGCGGATCGGCCGGAACGCATTGGACCTGGGAGTACCGGAACTGGAGGTGGTGGCGGGGGAAGCACCGGAAGCGCTGAGCGCGCTGCCCGCACCGGACGCGGTCTTCATCGGAGGCGGCGTGACGGCGCCGGGCGTACTGGACACGTGCGTGGCCACCGGCGCACGGGTGGTGGCGCACGGGGTGACGCTGGAGGCCGAGCAGGTGCTGGCCCGGGCGTACGAGCAGCACGGAGGCGAGCTGCTGCGGATCGGCGTGGAGCGAGCGGCCCCCCTGGGCGGCTTCACGGGCTGGACCCCGGCGCGGGTCGTGACCCAGTGGAGCAGCCGGTGAGCGGGGTTCGACTTCCGGCCGCGAGCCTGGGCCTCGCGTGGTCACCGGCGGCCCGCCAAGCGGCGACCGGCTGGGCGGCCATGCCCGCAGGGCAGCCGATGACCGGCGCTCGGTCGGCGACCGCGAGCCGGGAGCCGGCCGAGGCTCCGGCGGGCTGGCGCGAGGCCATCCGCCGACCGGCCATGCCAGCGAGGTTCCCGGCGGGCCGGCAGCCCGACGTCGCCCAGGCGGCGGCGCGCGCCGGCGTCGCTCTCCGGAGCAGCCGATGACCGTGCACTTCATCGGCGCCGGGCCCGGGGCCGCCGACCTCATCACCGTGCGGGGCCGGGATCTGCTCGCGCGCTGCAGTGTCTGCCTCTACCCCGGCAGCATGACTCCTCCCGATCTGCTCGCGTACTGCCCGCCCGGGGCCGAGCTCGTCGACACGGCGAACCTCAGCCTCGAGCAGATCGTCGCGAAGCTCGTCGGGGCCCACGGTGCCGGGCACGAGGTTGCGCGGCTGTGCTCGGGTGATCCGTCGCTCTACAGCGCCGTCGCCGAGCAGGTGCGGCGGCTCGATGCCGCCGGTGTTCCCTACGCGGTCGTGCCCGGCGTGCCCGCCTTCGCCGCTTCGGCCGCCGCGCTGAAGCGGGAGCTCACCGTGCCCGAAATCGGGCAGAGCCTGGTGATCACGCGCGTTCAGGCGCGCTCCACCAAGATGCCTCCCCGCGAAACCCTCGCCGCCTTTGCCGCGACCGGGGCCACACTTGCGCTGCACCTCGCCATCAACCACGTCGAACGGGTGGCCGACGAGCTCAAGCCCCACTACGGCGAGGACTGCCCGGTCGCTGTCGTCGCGCTCGCGAGCCAGCCCGGGGAGACCGTCGTGCGCGGGGTGCTCGGCGAACTGCCCGTTCTCGTGCGCGAAGCCGGGATGACGCGCGCGGCCACCATCTTCGTCGGGCGGGTGCTCGGCGCCACGAACTTTCCCGACAGCTTCCTCTACTCGAGTGCCCGGGACCGGGCGAACCAACCGGAGTCGTTGTGACGGAACTGCGCTGGGGCCTGCTGGCCGCCGGGACGATCGCTGCCCACTTCGCCGCGGGCGTCGATGAAAGCAAACACGGCGTCCTCGGCGCCGTCGCCGCGCGGGACGCCGGCCGGGCGCGGGACTTCGCCACGCGCTTCGACATCCCGAAGGCCTACGGCAGCTACGAAGAGCTCCTCGCCGACCCGGACATCGACGCCGTATACGTCTCGACGCCGCACGCGCTGCACAAGCAGTGGGCCATCGCCGCCGCCGAAGCCGGGAAGCACGTCCTTTGCGAGAAGCCGCTGACGATCACCGCGGCCGATGCCGAAGAGGTGATCGCCGCCGCTCGGGCGCACGACGTCTTCCTGATGGAGGCCTTCATGTACCGGCTGCACCCGCAGACGCGGCGGCTGGCCGAGCTGATCTCGTCCGGCGCCATCGGCGAGGTCCGCGCGGTGGACACCACCTTCTCCTTCGACAGCAACCCCGAGGAGACCGCCCGGCTGAGCGACCCGGCGCTCGGCGGCGGCGGGATCCTGGACGTCGGCTGCTATTGCACGTCGCTGGCGCGGTTGGTCGCGCAGGCCGCGACCGGGCAGGACGTCGTCGAGCCGTCCGAGGTCAGCGGGATGGCGCACTTGTCCGCCACCGGCGTCGACGAGTGGGCGACCGGCCTGCTGCGCCTGCCCGGGGACATCCTCGCGACGATCTCGTGCGGGATCCGGCTGACCCGCGAGGACGGCATCCACGTCTTCGGCTCGGACGGGCAGATCCACATCCCGGAGCCGGCGTGGATCCACCCGCTGCGCAAGCCCGGCGTCTCGCAGATCATCCTGACCCCGGCGAGCGGCGAGCCGGAGGTCATCGAGGTCGAGGCTACCCAGGGCGTCTTCGCGCGCGAAGCCGACCACGTCGCCGCGCACGTCGATGACCGGCAGGCACCCGAGCTGACCTGGGCGGAGACCCTCGCCAACCTGCGTACGCTGGACCGCTGGCGGGAGGCCGTCGGCTACGGGCGTCCCTCGTGATCCTCATCCTCGGCGGGACCGGCGAAGCCCGGCAGTTCGCCGAAGCGCTCTCCGCGCGCGAGATACGCGTTGTCTCTTCGCTCGCGGGGCGCGTCGCGCGGCCGAGGCTCCCGGTCGGCGAAGTGCGCGTCGGCGGCTTCGGCGGCCCCGAGGGCCTCGCGCGGTACCTGCGCGAGAACCAGATCACCGCCGTCGTGGACGCGACGCACCCCTTCGCCGAGCGCATCGGCGCGAACGCGGCGGAAGCGGCCGAGCGAACCGACACGCCCCTGCTGAGGCTCGCGCGGCCGGGCTGGCAAGCGGGCCCGCACGACGTCTGGCACTGGGCCGACGACCTCGCCGACGCCGCCCGGCAGCTCCCCCACCTGGGCAACCGCGTGTTCCTCACCAGCGGTCGCCAAGGGCTCCCGGCCTTCGCGCACCTCGACGACCTGTGGTTCCTCATCCGGTGCGTCGATCCGCCCGAGCCGCCGCTGCCGCGGCACCACGAACTCCTCCTCGCGCGCGGGCCGTACGAGGTGGCCGCCGAACGGGCGCTGCTCGGCCGGGTCGACGTCCTGGTCACCAAGGACTCCGGCGGGCCGCAGACCAGCGCGAAGCTGACCGCGGCCCGTGAGCTCGGGAAGCCCGTCGTTGTGGTCCGGCGGCCTCCGCGGCCGCGTACGGAGACCGCCGAAACCGTCCCCGAAGCCGTCGAATGGGTCCTGCACCGATGATCGAAGAGTTCTACGAAGTCCTGCGCAAGCGTCGGGACGTCCGCGGCGAGTTCACCGGCGAGCCGATCCCCGAGGCCACGCTGACCCGGATCCTCGAGGCCGCGCACGCCGCGCCGAGCGTCGGGCTTACGCAGCCGTGGGACTTCGTGCTGGTCGAGGACGTCGCGACGCGCGAGAAGTTCGCGAAGCACGTCCACGAGGAGCGTGAGGTCTTCGCCGGGCAGCTCCGCGAAGACCGCGCCGGCACCTTCGCGAACATCAAGATCGAGGGCATCCTCGAGGCGAGCCTCGGCATCGTCGTCACCTACGACCCGGCGCGTGGCGCGCCCGACGTGCTCGGCCGGCACGCCATCGCCGACGCCGGGCTCTACTCGGTGTGCCTCGCGATCCAGAACCTCTGGCTCGCCGCGACCGCGGAAGGCCTGGGCGTCGGCTGGGTGAGCTTCTACCGCGAGCCCTTCCTGAGCGAGCTGCTCGGCATCCCGGACGGCGTCCGGCCGGTCGCGTGGCTCTGCACCGGGCCGGTCAGCGAGCTGGCGGCCGTTCCGGACCTCGAACGCCACGGTTGGCGCAGCCGCCGCCCGCTGTCCGCGGCGATACACCACGGGCGGTTCACCCCGCGTGACCCGGGGGCTGCGTCAGCCGCCGACGTCTGACCCGTTAGCGTTGCGCCGATGCGTCTGATTGCCGTAGCGCTGGGGTTGCTCTCGGCCTTGTGCGCGCTGGCTTTCCCCTTCCTGCCGGTGGTGCAGGACACGGCGGAGGTCGTCTGGCCGACCGGCAGCGACACCCGCTCCGTCAACGCGCCCTTGACCGGGTACTGGGCCCAGGACCTGCGGGCCGAGGTGCCGTGCGCGACCATCCGCTCGGTCGACGCCCGCACGAACGGCCCGGGCCTGCTGTTCGCCACCGTGCCGGACGGCCGCACCGACCCGAACGCCGGCAAGGGCGTCGGCCTGCAGCTGCGCATCGACAACGGCGTGCTGTTCGCCTCCAGCCAGGGGCAGCAGATCGCCCAGCAGCCGCTGCCCGCCGAGAAGTGCGACGTCGAGCTGGACGTCGACGCGACGCAGATGACCCTGGCCGTCGCCGGGACGCCGATCTTCCACGCGAACGGCGACGTCCGCCCGCGCCTGGTCGGCATCTACTCGTCGATCAACTCGAGCAAGGACCCGATCGCCGGCCTGCACGTTTCGGTCGTGCCGGACACGCGGTACCAGACGTCGCCGACAGCGCTGAAGATCGTCGTCGGCGTGCTCGCCGTGCTGTCGCTGATCGGCTGCCTGATCGCGGTCTGGCGCCGCGACTCCGGCTTCGCGAGACGCGCCCCGCGCTGGGCGCCGGTCGGCTGGTGGCGGCTGACCGCGCGGGACGCGACGGTGATCATCGCGCTCGGCGCGTGGGTCTTCATCGGGCCGGTGACCTCGGACGACGGCTACATCCTCACGATGGCCCGGGTCACCGAGGCGACCGGCTACCTGACGAACTACCACCGCTGGTTCGGGGTCGCCGAGGCGCCGTTCGGCTGGTTCTACCACGTCTTCGAGCTGATGACGCACGTCAGCACGGTGCCGCCGTGGATCCGGCTGCCGTCGTTCCTGCTCGGCGTGCTCAGCTGGCTGTTGATCAGCCGCGAGGTGATGCCGCGTCTCGGCACCCAGATCCGCACCAGCCGCCCGGCCAGCTGGGCGGCCGCGACGGTGTTCCTGATCTGGTGGATGCCCTACAACAACGGCGTCCGCCCGGAACCGGTGGCCGCGCTCGGCTCGCTGCTGGCCATCTGCGCGGTCGAGCGCGCGCTGGTGACGCGGCGGCTGCTGCCCCTGTGCCTCGGCCTGACCGCGGCCGGGTTCACCCTGGCCGCGACGCCGACCGGGCTGATCGCGGTGGCGCCGTTCCTGGTCGCCGCGCGGCCGCTGTTCAAGCTGGTGCGCCAGCGCGCGAACGAGAACGGCTGGCTGCCGGTGCTCGCGCCGGTCGCCGCCGCCGGGCTGCTCGTGCTGGTCGTGGTGTTCGCCGACCAGACGTTCGCGACCGTCCAGGAAGCGACCCGGATCCGGACCCAGGTCGGCCCGAACCTGTCGTGGTTCCAGGAGCTCGCGCGCTACCAGCTGCTGTTCGCCGACCTGCCGGACGGTTCGGCGCCACGCCGGTTCCCGGTGCTGCTGGTCGTCCTCTGCACCGCGACCTGCCTGGTGGTGCTGCTGCGCCGCAGCCGGATCCCCGGCGCGGCGCTCGGCCCGGCCCGCCGCCTGATCGGCACCACGGCGCTGTTCTTCCTGCTCCTGGCCCTGACGCCGACGAAGTGGACGCACCACTTCGGCGCGTTCGCCGCGGTCGGCGCGTCGATGGCGGCCCTGGCCGCGCTCGCGACGAGCTCAACGGTGCTGCGGTCCCAGCGCAACCGCGCGGCGTTCCTCGCGGCGCTGCTGGTGGTCGCCGCGCTGGCCGCGACCGGCCCGAACACGTACTGGTTCGTCTCCCGCCTCGGCGTCCAGTGGACGAACGTGGCGCCGTCGATCGGCGGCCTCCCGCTGTCGACGATCCTGCTGGTCGCGGCCGCGATCGCCGGGATATACGCGTTCGTCGAGAACGTCCGCGCGCACCGCCCGGGCCTGCCGGACCAGCCCCAGGAAGGCCGGCTGCGCGCGCTGCGGCTCGGGTCGCTGTCGCTGGTGGTGGTCTGCGGCCTGGTGGCGGCGGGCGAGTTCGTCACGATGGCGTGGGCGATCCACAACCAGTCCGGCAGCTACAGCCTGGGCGCGGCGAACGTCGGCCACCTGTTCGGCAAGAGCTGCAACCTCTCCGACCACGTCATGGTCGAGCGCGACGCGGCGACGAGCATCCTGCACCCGCAGGCCGAGCAGCGGACCGTCGCGGAGAAGCCCAAGGAGCCCGAGTCCCCGCTGCCGAACCCCGACCAGGACAACGGCCGCGTCCAGACCGGTTTCCACACCCGCCCGGTCGACGACAAGGACCCGCTGGCCGAGCCGCCGCACGGGTTCACCCCGGAGAAGGTGCCGATGTGGTCGAGCTACCTCGACCCGGAGACGCGCGCCGGCCGGCTGCGCAGCGACTGGTACGCGCTGACGGAGAAGCCGGCGGACGGCCAGATCGTGGTGGCGACGGCCGGGGCGGCCCGCCGTCCGACGTCGGTCAGCCTCGACTACGGCGTCGACACCCCGGACGGCGTGAAGGTGCTGCGCAGCCAGTTCATGCTGCCGCCGGGGTCGGGCACGGGCGGCTGGAACGACACCCGCATCAACCTGCGCGACCTGCCGCCGGAGACGAACGCGGTCCGCATCAACATCGTGGACAACGACCTGACGGAGGACGGCTGGATCGCGGCCTCGGCGCCGCGCGTCCCGACGTTCACGACGCTGACGGACCGCATCGGCTCGAAGCCGGTGTACGTGGACTGGCCGGCGTCGTTCGTGTACCCGTGCGTCCAGCCGGTGACGTCGCACGACGGGATCTCCCAGGTCCCGGACTACCGCATCACCGCGGGTGGCCTGGCGGACGAAGCTCAGTGGGCGTCCTCGACGAACGGCGGCCCGATCGGCTGGCTGGAGGAGCTGGCCGAGGAGCCGGAGGTGCCGAGCTACCTGATCGGCCAGCCGAGCCAGTCGTGGGGCCAGCTGCTGCAGATCGAGCCGTTCACCGAGGGCATCGCCCCGACGATCGTCCACGGCGAGAAGACGGTGCCGGGCTGGTGGTCGCCGGGATGTGGCCCGCCGGGTGCACCATGCGCCACACTCC
>NZ_JBSGJD010000235.1:0-15152 GCF_053605405.1 Amycolatopsis sp. NPDC003861 | reverse complement strand
GCCGCGGGGCGGCGGGTGGCGGCTCGGCCGGGGATGCGGCGGGTGCGGGTGGCGGCTCGGCCGGGGGTGCGGCGGCGCTGTTGCCGGTGAGCAGGGTGACCAGGTCGGCTTTGTTCAGCTTGCTGTACCCGCGCAATCCGCGGTTCTTGGCCAGCGCCACCAGGTCCTTCCTCGGCAGCTTCGACAGATCCGCGGGAAGCCCGGACACCGCCAGCTGGGCCGTGCCGTCGAGGATCGCTTCCAGCGTGGCCTCGTCCTGCTGCTCCAGGAACTCGAACACCCGCGCTTGAAGGGCGGCGAGCCGCTTCAGGTCGTTCACCGGCGATCTCCGGAGAGGGAAAGGGCGCCCAGGACCTCGTCGGCGAATTCGTCGAACTCCCGCACGACGTTGTCGCGGCCGGTGGCGCGAAGCATGGCCGGCACGCCGTCTTCGCCGGCGTCGCCGAAATGGGGCGTGCTGTTGCGGATGTAGCTCTTCAGCACCGGAACCTGGGAGTTCGCTTGCGCTTCGTCGACGTACTTCTGCTGGGCGGCCGTCAGCCGCTGGGCGTAGAACTGCACCATCGTGAACACCACGCCGAGGAACTCGGGGTTGATCGGCTCGTGCTCACGGCTGCCGCCTTTGTGGTGGACGAAGTCGTTGAACTGCTCGACCAGGCCGGTGCAGTTGCCCCCGAGGTAGTCCAGCCCGAGGGTCGACAGGTAGTCCGCCTTGGCCGGGACGAGGATCCGCTCGCTCGCGACGATCGCCGTCTTCGTGACCAGGCCGAAGTTCGGGGCGCAGTCGATGAGGACCAGGTCGTATTCGGCGAAGAAGTCGTCCGCCAAGGCCTGGCGCAGGCAGCCGTGCAGGTCCAGGAACCGCCGCTTCGAACCGTCGAGGGTGGTCGTCCCGCCGAGCAGGGCGGCGAGTTCGAGGTCGATGTCGATCAGGCCGAGGTGGGACGAGATCAGGTCGAGCCGCCCGCCTGTGCCGTCGAGGACCTTGTTCACCCGTTCCGGCGACACGACGAGCTGGGCCAGCGGGATGTCGCGGCCGGGCAGTTCGGCGCCGTACCACTGCTTGATCGTGCGTTTGTCCGCCAGCCGCTCGTGCCAGTCGTCGATGGAGAAGAACGAAAACGTCAGGTTGGTCTGCGGATCGAGATCGAGCAGCAGCACCCGCAGGCCGCGGCTCGCGGCGACCGCGCCGAGGTTCGCCGTCAGCGTCGTCTTGCCCACTCCGCCCTTGTAGTTCATGACCGCCACGACCCGCATGCGCACTCCCCGGTGGTCTCGTGCCTGCGGCCCGTTTGTATTACGCGGGCGGGCGGATCGGCACGGATCGCCGTCAACTGTCCCGGATCTGTCCAGGATCTGGCCTGCCGCTAGCGGGGAACCACCGTCATCGGCAGGCTTTCCGGGTACGCGGCCGACGTGAACTTCACGCGGACCGGCCGGCCCGGTACCGGGACCAGCCGCCAGCGGGCGGCCACCGTGGCCAGGGTGATGACGATCTCGTTCTGGGCGAACCGGTTCCCGATGCACTGCCGGGTGCCCGCGCCGAACGGGACGAACGCGCCCTTCGGCACCGCCGCCGCCCGCTCCGGGGTCCAGCGGTCCGGGTCGAAGCGGTCCGGGTCGGGGAACGACGTGGGGTCGTGGTGGAGCGCGTGCGGGCTGACGATCACCTCCGCGCCTTCCGGCAGCCGGACGCCGCCGAGGTCGACTTCGGTGAGCGTGCGGCGCATCAGCATCCAGAGCGGGTACTGCCGCAGCACCTCGTCGACCACCTGCCGGGTGTAGGTCAGCCGGGGCAGGTCCTCGACGGTCACCGGGCGGCCGGCCAGCACCTCGTCGAGCTCGGCGTGCACCCGCGCCTCGATCTCCGGGTGCCGGCCGAGTTCGTGGAACGTCCAGGCCAGCGCCAGTGCCGTCGTCTCGATGCCCGCGGTGAGCAGGGTGAGCGCCTCGTCGCGCGCCTGCTCGTCGGTCATGCCGGCCAGCAGCAACGTCGAAAGCAGGTCGCCGTGGTCGGTGCCGTCGCGCCGCCAGTCGTGGATCACCTCGACGACGATTCCCTGCATCCGGGCGATCGCCTCGTCGAACCGCCGGTTCCCCGGCACCGGGAGCTTTTCGACGAACTTGGGCGACAATGCGCGAATCATCCCCTGCTGGATGATCACGTAAATCGAGCGGCGGGCTTCGGCGATCGCCGCTTTCCCCAGTTCGGTGGAAAACAGCGCTTCGCCGACGATCGTCACGGCCAGGCTCTGCATGTCGTCGTCGATCGGCCGCACTTCGCCGGCGCGCCACGAGTCGCTCAGGTCCGCGGCCGCGCGCCGCATGATCTCCGCGTACGCGGCCAGGCGGTCGCGGTGGAACGCCGGTTGCAGCAACCGGCGCTGCCGCAGGTGGAAGTCGCCGTTCGAAAGCACCAAGCCGTTTCCGACGAACGGCCGGAACTTGTCGAACATCGCGCCCTTGCGGAACTTCGGTCCCTCGTTGACCAGCACTTCGTGGGCCAATCGCGGACTCGCGACGAAGTAGACGGGCGCCGGTCCGAGATAGAGTTTGACGACCTCGCCGTGCGCGGGCAATGTGTCGGTGAATGCGAAGCGCTGCCGGAGGAGTGCCGGGGTGTGGCCGAGAAAAGGCCACCGCCTGGGTGCGACCGGGACGCTCATGCATACTCCTCGTTGCGCCATTGTGTGGATTTCCCAACGAGACGGCTCACGGTAGGCCTGTCCGGTCGAACGGGACAGTGCCCGATCGGGTGGTGTGGGCTCACGCGGATGGCCCAGTAGCCGAACCGCGGGGAATCGCTAAGCTCTTTCCGTCCGCCGGCTGAAACATGCCTCATCAAGAAGGTGTTCTTCGTGACACGATCAGCAGGATTCGTTCCGCCGGGTGCCGATATGACCGTACCCATCGCGCTTTCCTGCGGAATCGGCCGCAGGATCTGATGGCGGACGTCCTCATGCCGATGATCGAATCCCAGCCGGAACAGCCCCTCGCACCCGATGCGGGCCGCGGGCGGGTGCTGCTCGCCCGGAAATGGGCGTACCTGCTCAGCGGCGTGACCGTCGTGTCGCTGAGCCGCGAAGAACTCGACGCGGAACTGCGCGATCTGGTCGGCACGCTCTGCGACGCCCTGCGCCGGACGTCCCCGGACCTGACCCCGGCCGAGCGGATCGGCGCGCGGCTGGTCGCGCTCGGCTACGTCGGCGAGCCCGGGCTGCGGTGCACGCTCGACGTCCTCGGCAAGGGCTTGCCCACGCTGCCCGAACTCCAGGAGGTGGACGGCGCCGCCGACCGGGTCGTGGCCGCGCTCGGCGCGCTGGCCTGCGGCTTCCTGCTCGCGCACGAGCGCAGCGTCCTCGACCAGCAGGAGATCATGCACCTGTCGCTGATCAAGGCGGTGCGGGACGCGCAGTGGAACCTGCGGCAGAGCGAAGCGCGCTTCGAAGAGGTGGTGACGTCGTCGGCGAGCGGCATCGCCGTCGTCGCGCTGGACGGCCGGATCGTGCGCGCCAACGCGGCGCTGGCCGAGATGCTCGGGCACCCGGCGGGGGAGCTGGCCGGCTCGGTGCTGTACGACGTCGTCCACCCCGAGTCCGTCGAGGTCCTCCGCGACGCGATGACGGCGCTGCTGGACGGCGGCAAGGAACGGATCCGGCAGTCGGAACGGCTGCTGCGCAAGGACGGCGACGTCGTCCGCATCTCGCTGACCGCGTCCCTGTTGCGCGACGCGGAAAACCGGCCGTCCCACTTCGTCGTCGTGATCGAGGACGGCACCGAGCTGATGCTGCTGCAGGGCGAGCTGAGCCGCCAGGCCCTGCACGACGTCCTCACCGGGCTGCCGAACCGCCAGTACTTCGGCACGCACCTGGAAACGGCCCTGCGGCGCGCCGATCCGGCGTACGGGGTCACGCTGTTCCACGTCGACCTCGACGCGTTCGGCATGGTCTGCAACAGCCTCGGCCGCCGGGTCGGCGAGCAGCTGCTGGTGCACTTCGCGCAGCGGCTCAAGGCGGTGATGGCCCGCGAAAACGCGATGATCGCGCGGTTCCACAGCGACGAGTTCGGCATCCTGGTCGAGAACACCGAATCGACGCCGGACATCGACACGATCGTGCGCGCGATCAACGACGAGCTCGCCGAGCCGTTCTTCGTCGACGGCCATGGGCTCGCGCTGTCGGCCAGCGCCGGGGTGGTGCACCGCCCGGCGAAGGGCATCGACGCCCTCGAACTGCTGCGCCAGGCGGACCAGACGCTGCGGCGGGCCAAGGAACGGCGGCGCGGCCAGTGGAAGATGTTCGACCGCGAGGCCGACGCCCACGACCGGCGGACGCAGGCGGTGGCCGTCGGCATGGCGGGCGCCTGGGAGCACGGCGAACTCGGCGTGCGGTACCGGCCGATGGCGCGGCTGGCGGACGGCGAAGTCGCCGGCATCGAAGCCCGCCTGCACTGGAACCGGCCGGACGACACGGCCCTCTCGCACGAATGCTGCGTCGAACTCGCCGAGTCGACCGGGCTCATGTTGCCGCTCGGCGACTGGCTGGTGCGTGCGGCGGGCCGGCAGGGCGAATGGTGGCGCCAGCGTGCGGGCTTCGGCCTCCCGATGGTCGCCGGCCTGACCGGCCACCAGGTGTCCGACGACGCGCTCGGCACGCGCGTGACGCGGCTGCTGCGTGACACCGGCCTGCCGCCCGGGCAGCTGATGCTCGGCGTCCCGGCCGGCGCGCTGCCGGTGTCCGGCGTGATCGAGAACGTCACCACGCTGGCCGACCTCGGCGTGCACGTCATGCTCGACGAGTTCGGGCTGGGGCCCGACGACCTGCGCGCGATCGAGGACCTGCCGGTGGACATCGTGCGCGTCGACCGGCGGCTCGCGGAGTGGCAGGCGTGGTCGGACTCGACGTTCCTCGGCGCCCTGGTGCCGCTGGTCCGGCAGGTCGGCGCGACGCTCGTCGTCGACGGCATCCACACCGAGGACCAGGCGGACTGGTGGCGCACGGCCGGCGCGGAGCTGGCGACCGGCGACTACTTCGGGGTGGCCAGGCCGCCGGCCGAGCTCGCCGGGCAGTTCGCGCGCACCTGAGGCGGCCACCGGGTCAGGCCGACGGCGACCAGCACGACCGCCATCCCGCCGACGACCCGGAGCGACAGCGGCTCGCCGAGGAAGAGCGCGCCGAGCGCCACCGACACCACGGGCAGCAGGTAGCCGACGGTCGCCGCGGCGGTCGGGCCTTCGTCCGTGAGGATCCGGTAGTTCAGGGAGAAGGTGACGCCGGTCCCGAAGACCCCCAGGATCGTCACGGCGACGACGGCGGTGAGCGTCAGGTGCGGCGCCGTGCCCGCGACCGGCAGGGCGAGCGCGGTCAGCCCGGTGGCGGTCATCAGCTGCGCGGCCGACAGCGCGAGCGGAGCGCCGTCCGGCGGCAGTTTCCGGGCCAGGTAGGCGAACGCGATCGCGTAGCTGAGGCCGGCGCCGAGCAGGGCCAGCGCACCCGTGCTCAGCAGCCCCGACCGGTGCCACGGTGCGAAGATCACCACGATGCCGGCGAAGCCGAGGGCCAGCCCGAGCAGCCGCGCGGGGTTGAGCCGCCGTTCAGTCCCGAGCGCGACGCCGATCAGCAGCGACCACAGCGGGGTGGTGGCGTTCATGACGCCGGCGACGCCGGAGTCGACGGTGCGTTCCCCGATGCCGAAGAGCGCGAACGGCAAGGCGTTGCAGAAGAACGCGGCGATGATCAGCCGCGCCCAGGTCCGGCCGTCCCGCGGGAGGCGTTGGCGGGCGGCGAACGCCAGGCCGAGCAGGGTCAGCGCGCCGAGGGCGCAGCGGACGAGGGTGAGGTGGACGGGGCTCAGCCCGGTCAGGGCCAGCTTGATCCAGAGGAAACCCGAGCCCCACAGCAGGGCCAGGACCGCTATCCGGGCCGAGGCGCCCCGTCCACCGTTCATGAGATCAACCGTGCCGAACCGGATCCGTCAGGACAAGTGAAGAGTTGTGGACGGATCTTTAAGGGGTGCTAATTCCTGCCTGCGCCAGAGCCGGTCGCCGAACAGCGCCAGCGCGGCGGGCAGCAGGACACCCCGGACGATCGTCGCGTCGAGCAGGATCGCGACGGCCATACCGAGGCCGAGCATCTTGTACTCGATCGCGGCGAGGCTGAGGAAGACGCTGAACACCCCGGTCATGATCAGCGCGGCGCTCGTCACCACGCCGGAACTGCGCGCGGTGCCTTCGACGATCGCCTGCCGGACCGGCACGCCGGACCGCCGTCGCTCGCGGATCCGGCTGAGGATGAACACGTGGTAGTCGGTGCTCAGGCCGAACAGCAGCACGAAGAGGAACAACGGCAGCCAGCCGAGCACCCCGCCGTAGGGCGTGAAACCCAGCAGTGGCGCGAGAAACCCGTCCTGGAACACCAGGGTGAGCACGCCGTAGGCCGCGCCGGCCGACAGCAGGTTGAGCAGGATCGACACCACCGGCACCGCGACCGATCGGAACACCACGAGCAGCAGCACGAAGGCGAGCAGCAGGATGAACCCGAAGGTGTAGGGCGCCCGGGCGATCGCCTGCTCGGTGAAGTCGTGCGCTTCGGCCGTCCGGCCCGCCACCGCGTACCCGACCCCGTCGATCCGACCGACCGTCCGCGGCAGCAGGGTTTCCCGCAACGTCGTGAGCGTGCGGCTCGCCGCTTCGTCGTTGCCGGTGCCGCCGAGCGGAATCCGGACGACGAGCGCCTGGTCCACCGGGACGACGACGGCCGGGCGCGGGACCTCTGCGGTGAGTGCGCCGATCGCCTGCCGCAGCGCGGGGGTGTCGACCGGGCCGCCGCGGGTGTTCCAGAGGACGACGTGCGCGGGCATGGTGACCCCGGGAAACGCTTCCTGGACGCGCACGGCCGCGTCGATCACCGGGATGCTGCGCGGCAGGCTCTCGGTCGGTGCCGGGTCCTGCAGCCGCATGCCCAGCGCGGGCATGGTGAGCAGCACGAGCAGGGCGGTGGCGAGCCCGCTCCAGACCGCGGGCCGCCGGGTGACGACGTCGGCCACGGCGGCCCAGAACCGGGAGCGCAGGCGGCGACGGCCCAGCCACGGGATGCGGCCGCGGTCGACACGGGAACCGAGCAGGGAAAGCGTCGCGGGCAGCACTGTCACGGCCGCCAGCACGGCCAGGCCGACGACCAGGATCGTGCCGACGGTCAGGCCTCGGAGGTTGTCGAGGCCGGTGAACAGCAGGCCGGTCACGCACAGCACGACGGTCAGCCCGGACACGACGATCACGTGCCCCGACGTCCGGGCCGCGATCCGGATGGCCTCGTCGACGCCGTGTTCGCGTTCCTCCCGGACCCGGCGCAGGAAGAACAGCGAATAGTCGACCCCGACCGCCATCCCGATGAGCAGGGTGATCGCGGAAGTCGCGCTGTTGACCGGGATCGCGTTGTCCACAACGGACAGGAAGCCGAAGGTGGCGGCCACCGCGGTGGCCGCCAGCAGAACCGGGATCGCGGCCGCGACCAGCGAGCCGAACACGATCAGCAGGACGAGCACGGTGATCGGGAGCGAGCGGACCTCCGACCGGCCGATGTCCTCCTTGATGCTCTTGTCGACCGCGCCGGACACGCTGAGGTCGCCGGCCTGGGCCAGCCGGACGCCGGCGTGCCGGGTCGCGACGGTGTCGACGGCCGCCGTCGCCGTGGCCAGGTTGGCCCGGATTTCGGGGCCACTGCCGGTGATCCGGAAGGTGACCAGTTCCGACCGGTGGTCGGCGGAGACTTCGGAGCGGAGGTCCGCGGCCGCGCCCGACGTCGTCAAGGTGGTCACGAGGTCGGCCGTGGCCGCGGGGGACCGGGGCTGGACGAGGACGTTTTCCCAGAAGGGTTCGCGGGTGGCCTGGCGGTCGAGGACGGCCTGGCCGGTGCCGGCGTCGCCGGCCGGGCTCGAGCGTGCGTCGGTGCCGGGGGCGAACGTGCCGAGGGCCCAGGCCAGCGCGACGAGCGCCAGCCAGCCGAGGATCGCGGCGGCGCGGTGCCGCAACGACCAGTTCGTGACCGTCTCGGCCACCGGCGTTTTTGCGGGCAGCATGAACTAAGGTCCTTCCGTGAAGGAGTGATCCGATGAGAGCTCGCCCTCGGGCGAGGTGATTGCTTCTTCTTCCTGGGCCGCCGAGTTGCCGCTCGGCGGTCCAGGGCCTCACTTCAGTCGACCTCCTTGAGCACGCGTTCGATGGAGCGCAGCCGGTCCTGGACGTCCTTGAGCTGCCGTTCGGTTTCTTCCTGCGTCCGGACGGCTTTCTCGGCCAGCGCCCGGTATTCGTGCTCCCGCGCCAGCTTCGCCTTGGCGCGCCAGGTCGAGGCCAGCTGCACGATCGCGATCGACAGCAGGGCGAACACCCCGGTGACGCCGATGATCTCCTGCCACTGGTGCCAGTTCATGTCCGTCCCTCCTCGCCGTCCCCGTGGACGGAATCCGGTGTGGTGAGCGTCGGCGCGGCGGCCGCGATCGCCTCCGGCGTCAGCACGACGGAGAACGGGGTCAGCTCGTAGAACCGCAGCGTCTTGCCGTCCTCGCCGGCTTCGAAGCTGGCGGTGACCAGGCCGGCGGCTTCGAGCTTGCGCAGGTGGACCTGCAGCAGGGCGCGGCTGATCCGCAGCTCGCGGGCCAGCTTGCTGACGTAGGTGCGTTCGGCGTGCAGGGCCGCGACGATCCGCAGCCGGTGCGGGTTGCCGAGGGCGCCCAGCTGCCGCAGGAGCTCGTCACCCGTCGTCCACATGCCAACAAAAGTTAGCAGGTGGTTGGCGGCCCGGCCATCGGGGTGATCCCCGAGATCACATCGGGTGTTCCAGCCACACGTTCGGCTCGACGTAGGTCGCCGTGTCGTGGGCGGTCGAGGCGTGGACCGGGGCGATGCCGCCCGGGATGAAGTTCTCGCCTTCCTGGAGCTTGACGCCCGTCCAGTCGTGCCAGTCGGACAGGGATCCCGAGAGGGTCACCGCGAACGGGCACACCTTCACCACCTGCGCGCCGAGACGCTCGTGGGTGCGCAGCCAGCGGTCGGCCAGGAGACCGTCCGCGCGGCGGCGGGCCGCGTACTCCGGCATCGGGACCGACGGCTCGGCCTCCTTGCCGATCGGGCGGACCGAGACGATCAGCTTGCGCAGGCCCGTTTCCGCCGCCCGGGCCTTCAGCGCCTTCAGCATCGGGGCCGACAGGCCGGTGCCGCGCAGGTGCGGGGCGATCACGACTTCCAACGCGCACAACGCGTTCGGCGCGCGGCCGTCGATGATGTCGTGGGCCGCCCACTCGATCGCCTGGTCCCAGCCGTGATCCGGCAGCTCGGTGCGGTCCGGGGCCGGGTAGGCCAGCGGGACCGAGAGGGCGCGGGCCATCGGCGTGCCGGCGTCGTCCAGGGCGATCAGGAAGTACCGCGCCCAGTGGCGCAGGAAGCGCTCGCCGGTGATCATCCGGCCGCTCGCGCCCTGGTAGATGAACTGGCCGCCGACGTCGCCGAGGGCCAGTGCGGCGTCGAGGAGGTCGGGGCGGCCGGCAAGATCGACAACGCGCATGCGCCCATACAAGCGGAAGCGATCACCGCCGCGATAGCGGCAACCGGGCGACTCAGCGCAGGGCTTTGCGCCGGCGGGTCAGCGCGGCCGGGTCGAGGTTGGCCCGGGTGCCGGCGTCGTGGCCGTCGAGGTAACCGCTGCCGGAGAGCCGCCGGGGCGAGGCTGCGCGCAGGTCACCGTACTCGGAGTCGAACGCGTGCTGGACCATCTGCGCGCGGTCGCGGACCACCAGTTCCGCCGACCGCTCGCCCGGCACCGCGGTGCGGACGGCCTCCTGCTCGGCGTGGGAAAGCCGTTCGTGGACCGCGCGGGCGAAGCCGTGCAGCCAGGTGCGCCGGTACGCGGCCAGAGATTCGCCGGGGAAGAACCCGTCCGGCCGGACGCGCGTCAGCTGCGTGCTCGCCTGCAGCAGGAGGCTGGTGAACAGCAGCTCGACCCGGCCCAGGTCGGAGCGGAAGCCGAACACCGTGACGCTCTCGACCTTCTGGCCGAGCCGGTGCAGCAGCGTCCGGCACCGCAGCGGGTACGCCACCGAGGTCAGCAGGCTCGCCTTGTCGCGGCTGTACGGGTCGTTCATCGGGATCTTCAGCGTGCCGATCTCGTCGCTGCCGGCCCCGGACGCGGCGAGCATCGCCTGGTCGATGCCGTACCGCGCGACGAGTTCGGCGGCCTTCTGGTTGTACGCCTCGGCTTCCGCCTCGGTGACCGCAGGGTCTTCGGCCTTGGCCAGCAGCTTGCGGATGCGCTCGAGCTGCGGGTCTGACTCGGTCATGCCGAGAGGGTATTCGATCAGGTGTTCGGGCGCGGGGACCGGGTCGGCGTGTCGGCCCGGACACTGGGGGGATGGTGACGATCGAACGCTTCGCCCCGCTGTCGGCCGTCGAGGCGGAATTCGCCGCTTACCACGCCGTGCTCGCGGCGAGCCGGGAAACCGACCGGCCCGGTGAACCCGTGCTGCCGCTCGGCGAGCTGGCCGGACGGCTGACGAGGCCGCTGCCGGGGATGGGGGAAGCCGCCCAGTGGGTGGCGTACCGCGGCAACGAGCTCGTCGCGTTCGCCGAGGTGCACTTCCTCGAGGCCGAAAACAGCGGAATCGGGCTGATCGACGTCGTCGTGCACCCGGCCGCGCGGCGCTCGGGGATCGGCACCGCGTTGCTGCACGCAGTGCTGCCGGAACTGCGCGCGCGGGACCGCCGGAGCGTCGAAGGGTGGCAGGTTGTCGCGGGGTCCGCCGGGGAGCCGTGGGCCGAGGCGCTCGGCTTCCGGCCGGTGCGGACGATCGTGCGGCAGGCCCTGGTCTTCGCCGAAGGCGAGCGGGCGCGCTGGGAGGTGACCGTCCCGGTGGGATACCGGGTGGTGCGGTGGGCGGGTGCGGCCCCGGGCGATCTGCTCGATTCCTATGCCGGCGCACGGGCGGCGATCCACGACGCCCCGCTCGGGGACTCGGGTTATCAGTGGCCGGCGTGGACGGCGGAGCGGGTGCGCGCGGCCGAAGCCGAAGCTCGGTCGCAGGGCCTCGAACAACGGATCGTCGCCGCGGTCCACGAGGAAACCGGGGACGTCGCCGGGTTCACCGAAGTGTGCGTGCACCCGCGCCGGCCGGACTGGGGCTACCAGCGGGACACCGCGGTGCTCCCCCGGCACCGCGGGCACGGCCTGGGGCGGTGCGTCAAGGCGCACATGATCCGGTGGCTGCTCGCCGAGCGGCCCGCGCTGCGGCGGATCAGCACCACCACCGGGGTGGAGAACGCGCACATGATCCGGGTCAACCGCGAACTCGGCTTCAGCTCGCTGCCGGCCGTGATCGCCGTTCAGCAGGACCTCGACGCGCTCCTCAGCCGAGGTACGCGTCGAGCGTGACGGCCAGCGCCGCTTCCGGCGACGGCGCGAAACTCGCCCCGGCCAGGCCGCCCCACAGCCACAGCTGGGCGAGGCCGTGCAGCGCGGCCCACAGCGACGCGGCGACCAGCCGCAGGTCGGCGCCGGATCGCGCGACCCGCGTCGGCACCGCCGCCACCAGCACGGCGAAGGTGTCGAACACCGCGCTCGCCGCGGCCGAGAGTGCCGGGTCGTCCGGGTCGATCAGGTCGCGGCGGAACATCAGCTCGAACATCGCCGGGTTGGTCAGCGCGAAGTCGAGGTAGCTGTGGCAGGCCGCGGTGAGCCGCTCCCGCGGGGAGGTGTCCGGCAGCGTTTCCCGGCGGGCGAGCAGCTCGGCGTACCCGCGGGTCGCCACGGCGGACAGCAGCTCGGCGCGGCCGGAGAAGTGCCGCAGGGGTGCGCCGTGGGAAACCCCGGCCGCCTTGGCGATCCCGCGCAGGGTGACCGCGCCGACGCCTTCGTCGGCGAGCAGCTCCGACGCCGTCGTGATCAGGCGTTGCCGGGTGCCCATGCCTCGTCCAGGGTCATCGGGAGCAGGTCGGGGCGCTTGGGGAAGAAGCCGTCGCCGGGCTGGCGGCCGATCAGCCGGTTGCGCGTGCGCGTGACGGCGACCGGCAGCACCTCCCGGAGCAGCCACTGCAGGTCGGCGCGCCGGCTGCCGGGGGCGGCGCTGCCGGGCAGCGGCGCGAGCCAGGCGGGGTCGTGGTCGAGGCCGAGCCGCGCGAGGACGTATGCGGCGAGCCGGCGGTGCCCGTGGGCGGACAGGTGCAGGCGGTCGGCGCCGAAGTAGCGCGAGTCGGTGACGGCCTGGTCGGGCCACAGGTCGATGAGCTGGGCCCCGTAGCTGACGGCGGCTTCGCGGATGGCGTCGTTGAGCGCGATGATCCGCGGCCGCATCCGGCTGCCCAGCGGCATCCGGCGGGAGACGTCGCTGAGCGTGAAGGTGACGACGACGGGCGAGATGTCGGTGCAGGCCCGGACGGCGGCGTCGACCCGCCGGGCGACCGTGCGCGCGTCCCAGCCCCGGCTCATGACGTCGTTGCCGCCGCCGAAGAGGGCGACGAGGTCGGGTTCGAGGCGCCGGGCCGCCGGGAGCTGCTCGGGCACGATCTGGTCGAGCCGGCGCCCGCGGACGGCGAGGTTGGCGTACCGGAAGCCGGGCTCGTCCTCGGCCAGCCGGGCGGCGACGAAGTCGGCCCAGCCGCGGTAGTGCCGCCGGTCGGGGTACGGGTCGTCGAGGCCTTCGGCGCAGCTGTCGCCGACGACGACGAAACGGTGGTAGCTCATCCCGATCTCCGTAACCCGTGGTTCACCTTGTGGACACTGTCTATCAAACTTGTGTAGACGGTGTCTACTCGGTGTTCACCCGAGCCAGGGACCCAGCTTCTCCGGGTTCCGCATTGCCCAGATGCGGGTGATCCGGTCGTCCTCGACGGCGAAGGAGTAGACGGCCGCCAGCTCGTCGCCGCGGCTGAGCACCAGGCCCGGGTGGCCGTTGACCATGCGCTCCTCGAGCGTCAACTCGCCGAAGGAGGCCAGCTCGGCCACGTATCGGGCGACGAGTTCGCCGCCTTCGATCGGGGCGATCGCGGCGCGGACCCGGCCGCCGCCGTCCGCGGTCAGGGTGGCGTCCGGGTCGAGGAGCCCGACGAGGGTGCCGATGTCGCCGGCGGCCCAGGCCTCCTTGAAGTCCCGCACCAGGCCGGCTTGGCGGGCAGCCGAAACGGTCGGCCGGTCGGCGCGGATCCGGCGGCGGGCCGCGGAGGCGAGTTCGCGGCACGCCGCCGGTGTCCGGCCGGTGGTCTCGGCGACCTCGGCGAACGAGTACCCGAAGACGTCGTGCAGGACGAGGGCCACGCGCTGGGCCGGCGTCATCGCTTCGAGCGCCACCAGGAACGCCATGCTCACCGACTCGTCCAGGGTGATCCGGTCGGCCGGGTCGGGCTGGTCGGGCAGCGGCTCGGGCAGCCACTCGCCCACGTACCGCTCGCGCCGGACGCGCGCCGAGCCGAGGACATCCAGGCAGATGCGGCCGGCCACCGTCGTCAGCCACGCGCCGGGCGAGGAGATCTCCTCCTGCTGCGCCGGCGACAGGGCGTACCAGCGGGCGTAGGTCTCCTGGACGGCGTCCTCGGCTTCGGTCAGCGAGCCGAGCAGGCGGTAGGCGAGGTTGACCAGGTGACGTCGTTCGGCGACGACCGGTTCCGATGGCGTTGTCATGACTCCTCCGACGACACAGCCTGCCCGAACGTCAGGTCCTGACGTTCCCGCCGGCTGCTTCGTCGTACCGGTCGAAGGCAACCGAACAGGGGAGAAGACGATGATCAAGATCGGAATCGTGCTCGGCAGCACCCGCTCCGGCCGCGTGGGGGACCAGGTCGCCCGGTGGGTGCACGAGCGGGCGGAGCGTCGCACGGACGCCGCGTTCGAGCTGATCGACCTGCGCGACCACCCGCTGCCGCACCTCGAGGAGCCGCCGGGCTTTTCGGGGCAGTACCAGGACGAGCGCACCCGGGCCTTCGCGGCCGTCGTCGCGTCGTGCGCCGGGTTCGTCTTCGTGACGCCGGAGTACAACCACTCCGTGCCCGGCGTGCTCAAGAACGCCCTGGACCACGTCTACGTGGAGTGGAACGGCAAGGCGGCCGGGTTCGTCTCGTACGGCGGGGTCGGCGGCGCCCGCTCGGTCGAGCAGCTGCGGCTCGTCTGCGGCGCACTCCAGCTGGCCGACGTGGCCCCGCAGGTGACTCTGCCGCTGGCAACGGAGTTCGAGAACCACGCGGTCTTCAAGCCGGGTGACCACCAGCTCGCCGCGCTGGACACCCTGCTCGACCACGTCGTCGCCTGGAGCACCGCGCTGGCGCCGCTGCGGGCCGGGCACGCGGAAGCGGCGATCCGGAGCAGGCTCGACGCGATCATCGACGGGCTGCGCAACAAGGACATCGAGGCCCTGCGACGGGTCTACGCGCCGGACGTCGTGTCCTTCGACGTCGAACCGCCGCTGCAGCACGTCGGGACCGACGCGAAGCTGGAGAACTGGGCCCGGGTGTTCACGGTCTTCGAAAAGGTGGACTACGAGCTGCGCGACCTGAGCATCACCACGGGCGGCGACCTCGCCGTCGGACACGGCTTCGGCCGGGTCAGCGGAACGCTGAAGAACGGAGTGGTGACGGACGGCATGTGGGTCCGGGCAACCTTCGTCTTCCGGAAAACCGGCGACGACTGGCTGATAGTCCACGACCAGGCGTCGGTCCCCCTCGACATGGCGACCGGCCAGGGCCGGACCGACCTCGAGCCGTGAAGGCGCAGGCGGCGGACCGGGCAGTTCCGCAACGCCACCAAGGGAGCAGGGTGGTCATCCCGTCGCCTGAGGCCGTCAAAATCACTTTGAGCCGGGCCCGCAACCCACCACCCGAAGCGGGCCAACGACGCAAGCTTGCGGGCCCGGCTCAAAGTGATAGGCCTCGTTCAGGCGACGGGATGACCACCCCGCGGCCCACCTCACCAACGTGGGCCAACAGCGCAAGCCGGTGGTCATCCCAGAGCCTGCCCGTCCGGCGAGGACAGCTTTTGATCTTCTGCGGCGGCAGAAAGATCAGTTGGCTTCGGCGAGGTGTTCTGCCGCGGCAGAGCGGGTCCGACCTCCCCCGCCCCTCCGTTCGGATTCTCAGCCGGCGGTCGGGTTTGTCAAGGCGGGAAAGCGTGCCTTGACAAAAC
>NZ_JBSGJD010000234.1:0-15315 GCF_053605405.1 Amycolatopsis sp. NPDC003861 | reverse complement strand
CGGCGGCTCTTCCTTGCCGTCCTTGGGGTCCTTGCCGCTCGCCCACGACGGCACCTTCGGCATGATCGAGCCGAACCGGCCGAACGCGGCCGCCGAAGCCGCCGCGAGCCCGGCGGTGAACATGTCGCCGAACAGCGGGTTCGACGTCGGCACGGTCGTCCCCGGCTGGGTCGTCGTCCCGCCACCGGGCAGCGGGTGCCCGTCGGTGGGGGTCACGACGACGCCGCCGCCGGTCATGCCGTTGCCGACGAGCCCCGGCGAACCGGCGCTGCCCGCACCCCCGCCGGCCGGCGGCGTGGGCGGCGTCTGGACGGCGTTCGGCGACGCCGGGATCGACTCCTCCGCGACGGTGTACTCGCCGGCGAGCTGGGTCATCACGACGATCGCCCGGCCGTGCGCCGAGCCCGCGGCGTTCGCGGCGGCCTGCTGCGCTTCGACGTTGGCGATGGCCTGCTGACGCTGCTGCGCCGCGGCCTGCACGACCGCGGGGGAGGCGTCCGGCGGCAGCAGCGGCGGGTTCACCGCGAGCGCGACGTCGGCCGGGGCGACGTCCGGCACCGAAACCGGCGGCGGCATCTCCTTCTTGGCCTTGACCAGGGCGTCGGCGGCGTCCCCGAGCGTCACGTTCATCGCCTCCGCGGTCTGCGCCACCTTCGAGATGCCGTTCGCGAGGTCGATGATCATCCGCTGGTACTGGTCGGCCGCGCCACCGGTCCACTGGTCCTTGAACTCGGTGAGCTCGGCGTCGAGGTTGTGGGCCTGCTCGTGCAGGTGCAGCGCGGCGGACTTCCACTTGTCGGCGGCGTGCCGCGCGCTGTTGGGGTCGCCGGCCTGCAGCATCGCGTACAGCTGCTGGTGGCTGTACGCGGCGAAGTTCGTGTGCGCGGTGTTCGTCATCCCTTGCGGCTCCCGTCCGTGTCTCCGCCGCCCAGCAGGCCCAGGACCGGGTCGAGCAGGCCGGTGACGACACCCGAGGCGTGCAGGTCCCCGGCGACCGACTGGTCGGCGTGCTGGTACCCGTCGGCGACCGTGGTGGTGACGTCCTGGGCGAATCCGATCGCGCTGCGGACCTGGTCGAGCAGGCCCTGCATCTCCGAGACGGCGGCGCGGTGGGCGTCGGCCAGCGACCCCGCCTCGCCGAACTCGCCGAACAGCAGCGGTTCCTCGCCGAGGGTCAGCAGGAAGTCGTTCGGTTTCGACATCGCGTGGATCTGGGTCTCCAGCTCCCGCACGAAGTCCTTCAGCGATTCCAGGTGGACGTAGTACGACTGGTCTGGCATCGGTCCCGGCTCTCTGGCGCGATGGGGCTGACATGGGGAAAGCCGGTCGGCCGGTGCGAGCGGGGGGTTTCCCGCACCGGTCGACCGACGTCTGGGGCGCGGGTCAGCCCGCGAACAGTCCCTGGTTGCGGTTTTCCAGCGACTGCTGGAGGTCGTGCGCCTCGCCGACCTTCCCGCCGAACTGCGCGATGATCGCGACGATGTCCGCGGTGGCCTGGCGCAGGCGGGTCTCCGCCTGGCGGGCGGCGTCACCGGCGGAGCTGCCGGAGGCGTACCAGGTCGCGGTGATCGGCTGCAGGTTCTGGTGCAGCTGCTCCAGCTGCGAGGTGAGCGCCTTGGCCTTGGCGGCCAGGGATGCCGAGCTGTGCTGCAGCGCGGCGAAGTTGATTTCGACGACGTCGGCCATGGTGGGCGTCCTCTCGGTCAGGGGTTGAGGCGGGGGAGCACGCCCGAGCCCTCGAGGGTGTTGCCGACCCCCTGGAAGCTCTGGTGGACGTCGGCGTCGCCGCGGCCGTAGTTCGCGTGGCTGGTGTGCACGAGCTGCGACATCGTGTCGAGCTCCTTCACCGCGGCGGACATCTTTTCCTGCAGCCGGCGCTGGAGGTCCCAGAAGGCCACGGCCTGGTCACCCTTGTAGTTGCGCAGCGCCTCGGTCAGCTCGGACTCCAAGCTGGCCATCGTGGACTTGGCGTTCGTCGCGGTTTCCTCGAAACCCTGGACGGCGCGCGTCATGGCAGCGGAATCTGCCTGGAATCCCGGACTGGACATCGACGGGCCACCTCCTTCCTGAAGCGAATACCCCTGGCGCGGTGGTCCGCGCGGTGTGAAAGTCACGCTAGAAAAGAGGCCAGTGTGGTCAAACGGCACAACTGCCGGTCGCGGTGACGGCACTATTACCCACGCGAGTGGGGGTAGGGCGTGCCCCACCCCGGTCCGGTGGTGCGCTCCAGTGTTTCCCCGCCGCTCCGGCGGCACGCTCGAGACCATGGCAGACAAGGGAAATCCGCTGGTCACGCTCCGCTCGTGGCACCGCCCGCTGGTGGTGCTCGCCGGGGCGATGGGGGTGCTGTGCGCGGTCTCGCTGCTCGGGCTCCTCTTCGATGATCGCACGCTGGTCAACGCGCCGATCTGGCTCAAGCCCTTCAAGTTCTCCGTGTCGATCGGGCTGTACGCGCTGACGCTGGCCTGGCTGCTGACGCACGTGCGCCGCGCCCGCCGGACCGGCTGGTGGTTCGGCACGCTGTTCGCCGTCGGCATCGGCCTCGACTTCGTGCTGCTGGTGTGGCAGATCATCGTCCGCGGCCGGACGCTGCACTTCAACCAGTCCACGCCGATGGACGCCGCGATCAACAACGTCGTCGCGGGTGGTGCCTACACGGCGTGGTCGATGACCGCCGCCGTCGCCGTCCTGCTGCTGTTCCAGCGCATCCCGGACCGCGCGCTGCGCTCGGCCCTGCGCTGGGGCGCCGGCCTGGCCGTGGCCGGGATGTACGTCGCGACGCTGATGTTCTCGCCGACGCCGGCGCAGCAGGCGACGCTCGAGGCGACCGGCGAGTACTCGACGTTCGGCGCGCACTCGGTCGGCGTCGACGACGGCGGCCCCGGGCTGCCGGTGGTCGGCTGGAGCACGGTCGGCGGGGACCTGCGGATCCCGCACTTCATCGGCATCCACGCAATGCAGGTGCTGCCGCTGGCCGCGTTCGGGCTGCTCCTGCTGGCCCGCCGGTACCGGGTGCTCGAATCCGACGTCGTCCGCCGCCGGCTGGTCCGGACCGCGGGCGCGGGCTACCTGGGCCTGCTCGGGCTGCTCACCTGGCAGGCCGAGCGCGGCCAGTCGATCGTCCACCCGGACTTCTGGACGCTCGCCGCGGCCACCGGCCTGATCGCGGCGGTCGCCGTCGCGGGCACGCTGTCGTTGCGGTCGCTCCCGCGGGAAGCGGTCGTCTCTGCCGAAATTCTGAGATCCGCCCGGTAGACCGGGACACCCGGGCGAGAGGCGGTTCGTGATGGTCCACCCGCAGGCACTGCTGGACGAGCTGGAGCGCGCTCCGGAGGTCCCCGCGTTCGAACACGGACCGCGGGTGACCACCCGGGGCGAGCTGCGGGACCTGATCGGCCGGTTCACCGCGGGCCTGCGGGCCGCCGGGCTCGGCGCGGGCGACGGCGTCGGGCTGGCCACCGCCGTCACCGCGGAGGGGTTCGCGGCCCTGGTCGCGGTGCACGTTCTCGGCGCCCGCGCGGTCGCCGTGCGGGCCGGGCTGCCGGAGGCGCAGCTGCGGCACATCCTCGGGGACCTCGCCGCGGTGGTCGCCGACGAGCCGTGGGAAGCCGGGGTTCCGATGCTGCCGGTGGCGTCGCTGCTGCGGACGTCCCCCGTCGAGCCGGTGCCGCAGGGGCGGCCGGACGACATCGCGACGGTCGTGTTCACCAGCGGCAGCACCGGCGTCCCGAAGGGGGTGGCCTACAGCTACCGCGCCCTGACCGAAGGCCGCGTGTGGCAGCCGCCGGTCCCGGGCTCGGCGCACGAGCGGCTGGGGACGGGGTTCGGCCGGTACCTGCTGTTCGGATCCCTCTCCAGCGCGGTGATGGTCGAACAGCTGGGCGTCTGCCTGTTCGCGGGCGGCACGGCGGTGATCCCCGAGGCGCTGCCCGACTTCCCGGGGGTGCTGCCGCGGCTGGGCATCACGGCGGCGCTGACGACCGTGCCGCGGCTGCACCGGATGCTGGACGTGCTGCGGACCGAAGACGTCGACCTGAGCGCGCTGCGGAGGCTGATCGTGGCCGGGTCGCCGGTGCCGCCGCACACGCTCGCCGAGGCAGCCGAGCGGATCGGGCCCGCGATGCACCACGCCTACGGCCAGACCGAGACCGGGATGCTGACCATCTGCCGGGCGGACGAGGGGGCCGGCTCGGTCGGGAAGGCCTGCGACACGGTCGAAATCGCGGTCCGGGAGGGCGAGGTGTGGGTGCGGACGCCGTCGGCCTTCGCGGGGTACTGGCGTGACGACGTGACCACGGCCGAAGTGCTGAGCGACGGCTGGGTGCGCACGCAGGACCTGGGGTTCGTGGACGCCGAGGGCTACCTGCACCTGTCCGGCCGCGCGCGGGACGTGGTGATCGTGAACGCGATCATCCACTACACCGGCCCGATCGAGCGGGCGATCGCGGCGTGCCCGGACGTCGATCAGGCGTACGTGGTCGCGGTCCCGGACCCGCTGACCGGCGAGGCGGCGCACGCGTTCGTGGTCCCGGCGCCGGGCCGCGCACCGGACCTGGACGAGGTGCGCAAGGCGGTGGCGGCCGAGCTGGGGGAGGCGGCGGTGCCGGCGCGGTTCAGCTTCGTGGGGAAAGTCCCGGTGGCGCCGTCCGGCAAACCGGACAAGGCGGCGCTGCGGGCGTCCGTCGTGGACTGACTACTTCCCGGCGCGCAGGTCCGTGATGACCTTGGCGACCCGCCGCTGCCGGGTCTCCTCGGTCTTCGCCTGGCCGATCGGCAGCACGAACCGCTGCTTCGCGCTGTAGGACAGGCTCTCGAACCGGGTCCGGGCGGCCTCGTCGGCGGCGAGCGCCGCCGCCAGATCGGCGGGGATCTCGAGTTCGCGGGGCGCGGTGTCGAGGGCGATCTCGACCTCGACGTCGTCCCCGGCGGCGACCCCGGCCTGTGCCCGGTTCTCCGCGCTCAGCGGCACCAGGAACTGCCCGCCGCGGCCGGCGACGGTGGTGCGGTACGTGTGGCCGCCGAGCGTCACGGTGACCGCGGGCTTCTTGCCGGCGCCGAGCGCCTCGACGACGTCGGCGGGAACCGGCAGGCCGGTCGCGGTCTTGCCGCCGAGCAGGACCTGGGTGCGGAACTTCATGCCCCGAGTATGCCGGGGGCCGGCCGCCCGGGCAGGACGGCCGGCCCCCGGTCCGCCGCTCACAGGATGGCGATCGCTCGCGGGACGGGCACCTCGCTGGTGAAGGCGAAGTCGCCGTGCCAGGCGGAGCTGGTGCCGAACTTCGTCCCGGTCGACACCGAGACGTAGACGTCGGCGGAGGTCCCGCGGGTGAAGGTGGCGATGTCGTCCTTGCCGTCGCCGGTGAAGTCGCCGACCGCGGGGATCTCGTCGCCGTAGGCGAAGAACTCGTGCCACTTCACGCCGCTGCCGGTGAACTTCGTTCCGTCGGACAGGGCGACGTACACGTCCGCACCTTCTCCGCGGGCGAAGACGACGATGTCGTCCTTGCCGTCCCCGTTGAAGTCGCCGACCGCGGGAACTTCGGCGTTGTAGGCGAAGTCGTCGTGCCACTTCACCTCGTTGCCGACGAACTTGGTGCCGTCGGAGAGGGCGACGTACACGTCGCCGGTGGTGCCGCGGGTGAAGGTGGCGATGTCGTCCTTGCCGTCGCCGTCGAAGTCGCCGATCACCGGGGTCTCGCCGTGCGGGGCGAAGTAGTCGTGCCACTTCAGGGCACTGCTGGTGAACTTCGTCCCGTCGGAGAGGGCGACGTAGACATCCGCGCTGTCTCCGCGGGTGAAGGTGGCGATGTCGTCCTTGCCGTCGCCGTTGAAGTCCCCGACCGCGGGGATCTCGTCGTTCGCGGCGAAGAACTCGTTCCACAGCACGCCGTTGCCGTTGAACTTGGTCCCGTCGGAGAGAGCGACGTACACATCCGCCCCGGCGCCGCGGGCGAAGGTGGCCACGTCGGCCTTGCCATCCCCGTCGAAGTCACCGGAGAGCGGGATTTCCGCACCGATCGAGAACCGGTCGTGCCAGAGGGCGCTGGTACCGGTGAACTTCGTCCCGTCGGAGCCGGCCACGAAGACGTCGCCGGCGCTGCCGCGGGTGAAGGTGGCGATGTCGGCCTTGCCGTCACCGGTGAAGTCGGTCAGGGACCGGGGGCCGGTGGTGGCGGTGAACTGCGGGCTCGCGGCGCCGTTCGCGACGACCAGGTAGTTCCACGTCTTGCGGGCCGTGGCCGAGTGGAGGAACGTGCTCGCCTTGGTGGTGCCGACGAGCTGTTCGGCGCTGACCACGACGGGACCGTTCGAGCTGGCGTAGATCGAGTACGTCACGTCGTCGGAAGCGGTGAGCGGGGTCCAGGACAGCGTGACGCCGTGGCCGGCCGCCTTGGCCGTGCCGATGATGGCCTGGCCACGGATCCAGCCGCGCAGGTCGTCGGCGCGGGCGGCGGTCGTGCCTTGGCGGGTTTCCGTCTCGCCGAAGCAGCCGTGCTGCCAGGACGCCCCGGCCACCCCGGCCAGGGTGCCGTCCGCGCGGAAGACCGGCGCACCGGCGTCGCCCTTGCAGGCGTCGGCGGCTCCGCTCAGCGACAGGGTCGTCGCGGTGGACGCCGAGACGGTGAACTTGCCGACGTGCGCCTCGTTCGGCACCCACTCGGTGTCCGTCCGGCCCCAGCCGGCCAGCGACAGCTCCTCCGACGCACCGGGCACGCCGGCCGTCGCGGCGAGCTTGAGCGTCGGGACGTCGGTGATCGTGGTGTCGAGCCGGACGAGCGCGACGTCGCGGTCGGTGCGCGGGAGCACCGTGAGCACCTTCGCGGTGTGCGTCCCGACGGTGACGCTGACGGGCTTCGCCGGCGGGTTCTCGGGAACGCAGCTCGCCGCCGTGAGGACCAGCGTGGGTTCGACGAGCGCGCCGCTGCAGGCGCGGCCGTCGGCGGTGAGCTTGGCCGCGAAACCGAGGTTCACCGCCGCGGGGCCGGGAACCGCGGCCGCGGGGACGATGCCGGCCGCGGTCGCGGCGAGCAGGGCGGCCGAAACCGCTGTCACTCTCTTCATCGTGTCTTCCCCTCGGTCAGCCGGCGAGCTTGCAGGAGTCGGGGGCGGCGGTCACGTGGATCTCGGTGTTCCAGCCGGAGCCGATCGTCACGCCCATGTGGTCGGGACCGGACGGCGCCCACGTTTCGGTGTTGGCCGAGTACCGGTACCAGCGCAGGACCGGGCCGGTCTGGCCGTCGAACGGGCTGGTGCCGGTGCTGCCGCGGCCGTACAGGACGTCCCCGCCCGGCGAGAAGACCTCGCTGAACATCTGCCAGCCGACGCCGACCGCGCGGTCCTTGTCCGCCCACGCCGAGGCCGTGAAGTCGTACTCGAAGCGGAACATCTCGCCGCTCGGCTTGCGCGCGTACAGCACGCCGTCGCCGGCCGCGGTGATCGAGTCGAAGCGGGACCAGCCGGTGTCCAGGACGTCGCCGGCGCCGTTGACCCACGTGCCCGTCGCGTCGTTCCAGAGGTAGTACTTCAGCCGGCCCTGGTCGTCGATCATGAAGATGCGGTTCTTCTCGTCGACGGTGATCCGGCGCCGGTACTCGTCGGTGAGGTAGCGGTCCCAGCCGTTGCCGACCTGGCCGCCGCCGCTCCAGCCGGTGACCGTCGAGTACGTCCAGCGCTTCAGGGCGCCGGAGGCGAACTGGTCGCCCGAACCGTGGTTGCGGTGGATGTCCCAGATGACGCCGCCCTTGCCGGCCAGGGTGCGGCCGTCCCAGCCCCAGCCGATCGCGCTGCTCGGCTGCGACCAGCTGACCGCGCCGTCGGCCGGGCCGAGGTGGACGTAGCGCCAGAGGCTGCCGTCGGCGCGGGCGGTCCAGATCGCCGCCCCCTCCGGGCACGAAACCGGCGTCGGCACGGTGGTGTCGCGGATCCACCCGGCGAGGTCGTCGACGCGGGTCTCGGTGCCGCCGGACCGGGTTTCGGTGACGTCCAGGCAGCCGTGCTGCCACGACGTGCTGCTCAGCGCCACCAGCTGGGCGGTGCCGCCCGCCAGGCGGAACGCGGGACCGCCGGCGTCACCCTTGCACGCGTCGGTGCCGTCGGCCGACGACACCGTCACGGTGGCGCCGTTGACGCCCGAGACGGTGAACGGCGCGACACGCGGCCGCGCGGGCACCCACTCGGTGGCGGTCCGGCCGAAGCCGGCCACCTGCAGGGTGTCCCCGGCCTGCGGCGCGGTGGTGCCGAGGGCGATCGGCTGGACGCCGGTCGCCGGCTTCTCCAGCTTCGCCAGGACGACGTCCCGGTCGGTGCGGCGCACGACCTTCGTCAGCTTCGCGGTGAATCCGGCGCCGGTGCCCAGGTCGACGTCGCCGACCACGACGGTCGCGGCTTCGGTCGGGGCGCCCGCGCCGCCCGCGGTCAGGCAGGTCGCGGAGGTGAGGATCCAGGACGGGTCGATCAGGGCGCCCGAGCAGGACTTCGTCGGGGTGGCGATCCGGGCGAGGAACGGGTGGGTGCCGACCGGCACCACCGTGCCGCCGGACAGCGCTTCGGCGGGGGTCGCGGTCAGCAGACCGCCGGCGAGCAGGGTGACGGAAAGCGCGGTGAGCCGGGTCCGGCCGCGTGGGTGCATCGGTTTCCCCCTCGGTGGGTGCGGTGGCGGCGCCCCGAGCGGGACGCCGCCACCGGTGGAACGGTCAGAACAAGGTCGACTGGGCGGCGTTGAACGTGCCGTTGCTGCTCCACTTGACGCCTTCGGAGTCGAACCCGCCGGAGGCGTTGGCGTGCCAGCGGAACAGGTTCGTGTTCGAGGCGCCGTAGTCGTAGGAGGCGACCAGGTCCGTGCGGCCGTCCCCGTCGTAGTCGGCGGTGGTCCACTGGGACTGGGCGAGGTTCCAGACCCCGGTCCCGGTCGTCCACTGCGTGACCGGCGCGTCGACGCCGGTGGCGGTGCCGTGCCAGGTGCGGAAGGTCAGGTTCGCGCCGCCGAGGTCGATCGCGGCGCCGAGGTCGGTGCGCCCGTCGCCGTCGAAGTCGCCGGAGAGGAACTTCGCCTTGCCGGACGGGATGCCGCCGTTCCACTTGACGTTCTGCGCGTCGAACCCGCCGGAAGCGGTGCCGTACCAGAGGAACAGGTTCGCGGAGTTGTCGCGGTAGTCGTAGAAGGCGGCCAGGTCGGCCCGGCCGTCACCGTTGAAGTCGCCGCCCCGCCAGCTCGACTGGGCGAGGTTCCAGTTGCCCGGCCCGGTGCGCCACTGCGTGACCGGGGCGTCGAAGCCGGACGCCGTCGCGTGCCAGGTCAGCATGCTCAGGTCGGCGTTGCCGTTGTCGTAGGCGGCGGCGATGTCCGTGCGGCCGTCGCCGTCGAAGTCGCCCGTGGTGAACCGGGCGTTGAGCGGCCGGAAGGCGCCGCTCCACTTGATGCCCTGGCTGTCGAACCCGCCGGAAGCGTTGGCGTACCAGAGGAACAGGTTCGAGCCGCCGTCGAGGTAGTCGTAGAAGGCGCCGAAGTCGGTGCGGCCGTCGCCGTTGAAGTCGCCGGTGACCCAGCGGGCCTTGGCGGCCTCCCAGCCGTCGGTGTTCCACTTCAGCTGCGGGGCACCCACGCCGCCGTCCGCGCTCGTCGGCCAGACGTACACGCCGGTGCGCGCGTTCTTCAGGTCGTAGCCCGCGCCGGTGTCGTCCTTGCCGTCGCCGGTGAAGTCGTTGCCCGCCGAGACCGGGGTGGTCGCCGAGACGACGTCGGTCGGCGTGCTCGTCCAGCCGTCGGTCGTCGCGACGACGACCCGGTAGTAGCGGGTCTGCTTGGCGGGCAGGCCGGTGTGCGTGTAGGACGTGCCGCCGACGCTGCCGAGCAGGTGCGCGCTGTCCACGGGCACGTCCGGGGTGGCCGCGGCGTAGACGCGGTAGCCGATGCTGCCGGCCACCGCGTGCCAGGTCAGCGTGATCGCGTGGCCGACGGCCTTGGCGGTGGGGGCCAGCGCCTGCTGGCGGATCCAGCCGGCGATGTCGTCGATGCGGGCGGCGACGGTGCCCTGGCGGGTGGTGGTCTCGCCGAAGCAGCCGTGCTGCCAGGACGTGCTGGTCACCGCGAGGACGTCGGTGCGGCCGCCGGCGTCGCGGAAGATGGGCGCGCCGGCGTCGCCCTTGCAGGCGTCGGTGCCGTTCGTGCCGGTCAGGGACAGGGTGGTCGCCGTCGACGACGCCGCCTTGAACGTGCCGACGTGCAGCGTGTCGGGCACCCATTCGCTTTCGGTGCGGCCGTAGCCGGCCAGGCTGAACGTTTCGTCGCCGCCGCCGGAGCCGGCCGGGATGGTGCTGAGCGGCAGGGGAGCGATGTCGGTGACCGGCGTGGCGAGCCGGGCGAGCGCGACGTCCCGGTCGGCCCGGACGACGACGTTCGTGACGCCCACGACGTGCCCGCCGGTGCCGCTCAGGGAGGTCCGCCCGATGGTGGCGGTGGTCGCCTTGGCGGGCACCCCGCCCTGCGGGTTCTCGGGGAAGCAGCCGGCGGCGGTGAGGACGAGGTCGGGCGCGATGAGCGCACCACCGCAGGCGCGCCCGTCGGCGGTAAGTTTCGCGGCGTACGGATAGGCGCCCGCCGCGGCGGCGGTCCCGCCGGAAACGGCTTCGGCGGGACCGGTGGTCAGCAGCCCGGCGGCCAGCAAGGCCGTGGTGATGGCCACGGCCCTGGGACGGATGGACATGCGGGTGTTCTCCCCTCGTTGTGCGGAACAGATCAGGGCGGCTTTCTCCCGGGTGGAGTGCGCCCTCGATGAATGGGTTCGCGGAATGGCGAATCGATGGTTTCAGACGTGTCCCGCTCAGCGGAAAAACGGCGCATCGGGGGAATGGATTTCCCCACGCGCCAGCCGGCCCCCCGACCGGTGTTTCCTCCCCTAGTCGATCCCTCCCGGCCTGTCCATACGCCGAACGTCGCAACCACCGTGACGGTGGTCGCAGCCGCGCAGGTCAGGCCCCCATGGGGCGTTCATCCGCCCCGTGGTCCCATCGACAGCAAACTCCGGTCATTACCGTTATGGGTCGTGATGTGCCTCACATTCCGGCTTGCCAGTGTGGTGGGTTAGTGTGTGAAAGCTTGTCGCTGCGGCGGCGGTGAAGAGGGGCGTTCTCATTCATTTACGCACGCATTTTCCGGCGTGCCCGCAATTCTTGCCCTCGAGGGCCCGGGAGCGATGACAGCACCACAGCACGACCCCGAGCTCTTCGACGAGCTGATGCGCGCCGAACTCCGGCAGCAGCCGATCAGCCGGTACGCCGTCGCCACGCTCGTCTCCGGGCTGCTCGGCGGCCTCCTCGCACCCGTCTTCGGCCTCATCGCCCTCTCGCGCATCCGGAAGCAGCGGCAGCGGGGGCTGGTGCTCGTCGTCTGCGGCCTGGTCGCCTTCACCGCCTGGATGGGCGTGCTCGCGTACCGGATCGGCACCGGGACGGCGTGGTGGCAGCAGCGGACGGCCACCCAGGACCGGCTGCCCGAAGGCGGGGCGCACGGCCTCGACCTCGTCGTCGGCGACTGCTTCCATGCTCCGGCGGCGTCGGGCGAGGCCGACGTGTTCCGGCTGTCGTGCGCGGAGAAGCACACCGGTGAGGCGTTCGAGGTGCTCCCGCTGGGCGAGGGCCCGATGCCCGACATCCTCGAGCTCTACCGGAACACCCTGGCCCGCTGCGAAGCCGACGCCCGCGCGGTCCCCGACGTCCGCGTGCAGGTCATGACGCCGACCTCGGCGAGCTGGGCCGCGGGCAAGCACCGGGCGATCTGCTACTACCACTTCGCCGCCGAGACCACCGGGCCCGCGCGCTGAGCTCCGCCCGGGCGCGGTGCCTAGGACTCCGCCGGTTTCGTCCACGCCACCTGGACCAGCCCGGTCCCGTGCCGCCGCGATACCAGCGTTCCCCGGCCCGGGGGCTGGGGTGACGGCTTTACGTCCGCCAGCAACGCCCCTTCGTCCTTCGTCCCCGACATGATCAGCCCCGGCGAGCCCAGCTCGCGCAACCGCTGCAGCACCGGCTCGAACAACGCCCTGCCGGCCCCGCCCGACCCCCGGACGATCACCAGGTGCAGGCCGATGTCGCGGGCCTGCGGCAGGAACTCCAGCAACGGCTGCAACGGGTTGCGGCCCACCGTGGCCACCAGCTCGTAGTCGTCCACCAGCACGAACAGCTCCGGCCCCCGCCACCACGAGCGGTTCCGCAGCTGCTCCGGCGTCACCGACGGGCCCGGCAGGCGGTTGCGCATCGCCTGGGCGCACTCCGCGATCAGGTCCGTGAGCTTGCCCTCGGCGCCCGCGTACCCCAGCAGGTGCGGCTCGGCCACCGCGCCCAGGAGACCGCGGCGGTAGTCCGCCACGATGATCGCCGCTTCCTCCGGCGAGTACGCCGACGTGATTCCGGTGGCGATCGCTCGCAGCAGGGACGACTTGCCCGACTCCACATCGCCGAACGCCACGAAGTGCGGGTCCGCCGCGAAGTCCAGGTACACCGGGCGCAACGTCGATTCCGAGATGCCCAGCGTGACCTGGCGCGACGGGGCCGCGGGCAACCCGTCCAGGGGGACCTCCGGCGGCAGCAGCCGGACCTGCGGGGCGCGCGGCCCCTGCCACGCCTCGGAAATCCGCCGCACCAGGTCGACGCCGCCGGCGCCGATCGTGTCCGGGCGCTGGTCGGAGTCGATGCGGGGCAACGCGGCCAGGAAGTGGAGCTTCTCCGCCGTGATGCCGCGGCCCGGGCGGTCGGCCGGGACGTTGGCCGCCACCTTGCGGTCGATCGAGGAGTCCATCGGGTCGCCCAGGCGCAGCTCGAAGCGGGTGCCGATGGCGTCGCGCAGCTGGGCGCGGACGCCGATCCACTGGTTCACCGACACGATCACGTGGATGCCGAAGCCGAGCCCGCGCGCGGCCAGGCCGGTGATCTGCTCCTCCAGCTGCTCGTACTCCTGGCGGATCGTCGTCCAGTTGTCCACGAACAGGAACACGTCGCCGAACTCGCGTTCGTCGGTGCTCTCGGTGAACTCGGACCGGCGGGCGCGGAACGCCGCCATCGACTCGATCCCCTGCGCCGCGAAGAACTCCTCGCGCTGCTCCAGCAACGTCGTCAGCTCGGCCACCACCCGGCGGCAGCGCTGTGCGTCCCGGCGGGTCGCGTACCCCGACACGTGCGGCAGCCCGGCGATCGGCGCCAGCGCGCCACCGCCCATGTCCAGCACGAACAGCTGCACCTCGGCCGGCGTGTGCGTCAGCGCGAGCATGCCCGCGATGTCCTTCATCAGCGTCGACTTCCCGCTCTGCGGCGCGCCGACGATCAGCGCGTGCCCGGCCGCGCCGGAGAAGTCGGCCCAGTGCAGGTCGCGGCGCTGCTCGAACGGCTTGTCCACCAGCGCCACCGGGATCGTCAGCTTGCCGTTGCCGCCCCAGCCGAGCGGGCACAGGCCACGCGCCGCGTCTTCGCCGAGCGGCGGCAGCAGCTGGTCCAGCGTCGGGGGTTCGGCCAGCGGCGGCAGCCAGATCTGGTGCGCGGCCGGGCCGCGGCCCTCCAGGCGCGAGAGCATCGCGCCGATGATCGTCTCGCCGGTACCGCCCTCCGCAGGAGCCGCGGACACCTCGGTCGTCACCGGGATTTCCACCGGCGCCAGGGAAAACGGCAGCACGCCGAGCTCCTGGCCGTCCTCGCGCACGACTGTGCTGCGCGGCGGCAGTTCCCCGGAGACGTAGGCCGCCTTGAGCCGGATCAGCGTTTCGGTGTCGGACTTCAGGTACGCCGACCCCGGCACCGGCGGCAGGTGGTAGGCGTCCGCGACCCCCAGCACCGCCCGGCTTTCCGCGGCCGAGAACGTCCGCAGGCCGATCCGGTACGACAGGTGCGAGTCGAGCCCGCGCAGCCGGCCCTCTTCCAGCCGTTGCGAGGCCAGCAGCAGGTGGATGCCGAGCGACCGCCCGAGCCGGCCGATCGCGACGAACAGGTCGATGAACTCCGGCCGGGAGGACAGCAGCTCGCTGAACTCGTCGATGATCACCAGCAGCGAGGGCAGCGGGTCCAGGGGCGCGCCGTCCGCGCGGGCCTTCTCGTAGTCGCGCACCGACGCGTAGTTCCCGGCCGCGTGCAGCAGTTCCTGCCGCCGCAGCAGCTCGCCGTTCAACGCGTCCGCCATCCGGTCGACCAGCGCGAGGTCGTCGGAGAGGTTGGTGATCACGGCGCACGTGTGCGGCAGCCCGGTCATCCCGGCGAAGGTCGCGCCGCCCTTGAAGTCGATGAGCGCCAGGTTGAGCGTCTCCGACGAGTGCATCACGGCCAGCGCCGTCACCAGCGTCCGCAGCAGCTCGCTCTTGCCCGACCCGGTCGCGCCGATGACCAGGCCGTGCGGGCCCATGCCGCCCTCGGCGGACTCCTTGAGGTCCAGCTCGACCGGACGGCCTTCGGGGTTGACGCCCAGCGGGATCCGCAGCCGGTCGCGGGCCGCCCGCGGGGCCCACGTCACGGCCGTGTCGGTGTCGCGCGGGTCGCCGATGCCGAGCAGCCCGGCCAGCCCGAACGTCGCGGACATCGGTTTCTCGCCGACGACCGCGGCGGGCGTGTGCAACGGCGTCAGCATCCGCGCGAGGGCTTCCGCGGCGCCGCGGTCGAGGACGTCCGGGCGGCCGAGGAAGCCGAGCCGCTGCTCGCCGCCTTCGCCGACGACCATGCCGAGGGACTCCGGCGCGGTGTGCAGGCTCAGCAGCTTCTCGGACGACGACGTCCGCGGCTGCTCCTGCCCGACCTCGATCACCGTGACGCCGAGCCGCCCGTCCGAGCCGATCAGCCGGGGCTCGCCGTGGGCGTTGCCGCCGTCGACCAGGACGATGAGGTGGGGCAGGTCGAGCTCGGCCGCCGCGCGCCGGCTGAACGCGGGCCGTTCGCCGAGGTCGGCGCCCAGCAGCTCGGCCAGCCCGGCCGCGGTGTCGGCGGCCAGCCGCCGCGAGCCGACGGCGTCGGCCGCCCCGGCCGCCGTCGCGTGCGGCAGCCACTTCGCCCATTCCCAGTCGTGCTGCCGGTCCGGCGACACGCAGAGCGCGACCCGCAGGTCCGCGGGGGAGTGGAAGGTGACGAGCTGGCACAGCAGCGCCCGCACCAGGCCCAGCACGGCCGGCCGCCGCCCGGCCACGGTGACCGCGGCGAACGACCGCAGCGACAGCGCGACCGGCAGGCCGTCCACCGTCGAGTAGGTGCGGATGAAGTGCTTGAGGCTGGTGGACGACACCGGGTCCAGGTCTTCCAGCGGCACGGTCTGCGGCGCCTTCAGCGGCGTCGCGAGCCGCTGCGGCCCGG
>NZ_JBSGJD010000233.1:0-15330 GCF_053605405.1 Amycolatopsis sp. NPDC003861 | reverse complement strand
ACGGGCATGGGATGCCGCGTTCGTTGAGGTGCCGGGCGATGCTGGCGACGCTGTGCCCGGCGAGACGCTGGCGGAACATCCAGGTGACGTGCGGCGCGGTTCGCGGGTCGGGAGCGAGGCGTTGCAGCCGCCATCCCCAGCGGGCGTCGGCGGGGTTGGGGTGTGGGCCGGCGTCGACGAGCTGGTAGCCGTAGGGTGGTCGGCCGCCGAGGTAGCGGCCTTGCTGGGTGGCCTGGTTGTGCATCGCCGCCAGGACGCGGTGGCGAGCGCGGAGCACTTCGCGCTGGGACTGGGTGGCCAGCAGCGACAGCAGTGCCCGATGGTCCCGGTTGCCGAGATCGACCGGTCCGCCTGTCTCGGGGAGCCAGAGCTGAATACCGTGGCGGTTGCACCAGGGTGTAGAGGGTGGCGAACTGGGTGCCGGTGAAGGCGCGTTCGTATTCACCGACCACGATCGTATCGATCACGGACTCCGGACTGGAGATTTCGGTCATGAGCTGGGCAGCCTGCGTTCGCTGTCGCCATGGGACGCGGCGTGAGGTGCCGGCGTCGAAGTAGGCGGCGACGACCTGGCCGTGGCTCGTGACCAGTTCATCGGCCATGTCGCGTTGCCAGCCCTGTGAGGAGACGCGGTCTTGATGGCGGGTGGTCGAGGTCCGGGTTCCCGGGAGGAGTCGCGGTGGGCGAGCTGAATCGTGGGGCAAGGCGTTCGACATTTCGAAGTGGGAAGTGAAGGAAGTCTGGGAACGGGTCAGCGCCAACAAGGGTGCGCCGGGAGTGGACGGTTGCTCGATCGAGGACTTCGAGAAAGATCTACGGGGCAACCTGTACAAGATCTGAAACCGGATGTCCTCGGGGAGCTACTTGCTGCCGCCGGTGCTGGCGGTGGAGATTCCGAAGGCACACGGCGCCGGTACTCGGGTGCTGGGCGTGCCGACCGTGGCTGATCGGGTGGCGCAGAAGGTGGTGGCGCGGAGACTGGAGAGGGCGGCTGAACCGGCCTTCCATCCGGACTCCTATGGCTCCCGCCCACGTCGCTCCGCGTAAGACGCGGTCGCGACATGTCGGGAGCGCTGTTGGAAGAGCGACTGGGTGATCGATCTGGACATCGAGAAGTTCTTCGACAGCGTCCCGTGGGACCTGGTCGTCAAGGCGGTGGAGTCGCACACCGACCAGCGGTGGGTGGTGCTGTATGTCACGCGGTGGCCGCAGGCGCCGGTCCAGACCTCGAACGGGGAGGTCCAGTCCCGGGAACGGGGCACCCCGCAGGGGTCGGCGGTCTCCCCGGTGCTGGCGAATCTGTTCCTGCACTACGCGTTCGATGCGTGGATGGCGCGGACGTTCCCGGCCATCCCGTTCGAGCGCTACGTCGACGACGCGGTCGTGCACTGCACGAGTGAGGCTCAGGCCGAGCACGTGGCCCGGGCGATCGGCCTCCGGACGGAACAGGTCGGGTTGCGGTTGCATCCCGGCAAGACGAGGATCGTGTACTGTCAGGACGGTAAGCGGCGTGGTGTTCATGACCACACCGCCTTCACCTTCCTGGTGTTCACCTTCCGTCAACGCTGCGCCAAGGATCGTCAAGGCAGGCGGTTCAGTGCATTCTTGCCCGCGGCCAGGAAGGCCGCCCTGAAAAGGTTGAGTTCGCACGTGCGGTCCTGGCGGCTGCACACGCGCACGACCCTGACTTTCGCTCAGCTCGCACGGTGGGTCAATCCCGTCGTGCGGGGATGTATGCAGTACTACGGGGCTTACTACCGCTCCGCACTGCATCGGCTCCTTACCCGCATCAACACCTACTTGGTGCGGTGGATCCGAAAGAAATACAAACGCTTGCGGGGCATGAAATCCGCGGTCCGGTGCTGGCGGGGGATCGTCGTACGACATCCCCGGATGTTTGCGCACTGGGCATGGGTCGCGGCTGTCCCGCCTGCTCAACGATCAAGATGACAAGAGCCCGGTGACGAGAGATTGTCACGCCGGGAATCCGTGGGAGCCCGGGGGTGAGATTCCCCCGGGCCACCCGACTGAGTTCGGGTTCGCTCGCGGCTTTCCCTCGTGGGCGTCTCCGGTGCGTGTTCGTGGTGCTGGAGGTGCATGGTGGCGGTGCCGGAAGCAGTCGCCGGGTTCGCGGCGATCCCCGGTGTCCGCACGGCTGCCCAGCTCGGCGAGCCGAACCTCGATGCGTCGGCGTCCGCCGGGTCCCTGCCGGTGGCGCCGGCGCTGGCCAAGCTCGTGCCGGGCGGCCTCCGGCGCGGCACAGCACTCTCGGTCTCGGGCTCGACCGCCCTGGTGCTGGCGCCGGCGAGGAACGTCGAGGAGTCTGGGAGAAGCAGAAACAGGTGAGTCCTGAGTTCGACGACTACGAGGCACGGACGGACCGGCTCATTCCGATGATGCTGATCGAGCGTCGTCTTTGATACCCGTGGACGAGGAAGCCGGCTCCTCCTCTGTCGAATATCGGCGCCGGCTCGCCCCGACCGATGGACAGGACGCGGGTCCGACCGTCCCTTTGCCGGCATCACCGCCTATCCCGACTGATGCGCGACCGTGACACCCGGTTTGATCGGCCGTGCCCGGGTGGTTCCCGGCCGCTGACCGCGGCGCGGAAGCCGGTCCGGGGGATCAGCTGCGGGTCCACCTCTGGTTGGTGCCGCCGTGGCAGTCCCAGATGATGACCTTCGTCCCGTTGGCGGTGGCGCCGCCGTTGACGTCCAGGCACCTGCCCGACGCCACCGCCGTCACGCTGCCGTCGGAGTTGACGCGGAATTGCTGGTTGCCCTGGCCGTTGCAGTCCCACACCGTCACGGCGGTGCCGTTGGCCGTGGCCTGGTTGGAGACGTCCAGGCACTTCGCGCCGTCGTAGGCGCGCAGCTCGCCGGCCGCGGTCGTGGTGAAGCGCTGGTTGGTCTGGCTGTTGCAGTCCCAGATCTGTGCCAGGGCGCCGTTGGTCGGCGTGCTGCCGGCGATGTCCAGGCAGCGGCCGGAGTTCTGGCTCACCAAGGAGAACGACGTGGGCGCGGGGCCCCCGCCACCGCTGACGACGTACACCGCGGTGCCGTGCGCCGGGACGCCGGCCGAGATGGCGCCGGACGTGGTGGTCGTGCCGTTGGTCCAGGCGTCGCGCAGCGTGAACGAGCTGCCCGACAGGCCGATCGCGCTCGCCGTGGTCGAGACGGTGGTCGTGCCGCCGCCCTGGTTGAACAGGGCGACCGCGACGTTGCCGTTGGCCAGCTGCTTGGCCAGGACGCGCCGGGTGCCGTCGTTGGAGATCTGCCTGGCCTGCAGGCCGAGGCTGTCCTGGTTGATGGCGATGAGGTTCGCGTTCTTCAGGATGGTCGACGTGGCGGCGTCCATGTTGCGCAGGTCGTTGCCCGCGATGAGGGGCGAGGCCATGACGGCCCACAGAGCGAAGTGGCTGCGCATCTCGGTGTCGTTCATGCCGCCGCGCCCGACTTCCATCATGTCCGGGTCGTTGAACCCGCCGGGCTTGGCGTAGGACGCCAGGGGCACGGTGACGTTGACGATGTTCTGGATGCCCATCGGGTAGCCGTTGGTCTGCCCGGTGTCCCACTTGTTGGTGATGTCCTCGGTGGTGCGCCACATGTTCGCCACGTCGCCCCAGTTGCGGCGGGGTCCGGTCTTGTCGTGGATGCTGTTGGAGTTGATGCTGTAGACGATCGGGCGGCCGGCGGCGCGCAGCGCGTCGCGCATCTTGGCGAAGGTGCGCACCTGGTCGTCGATCGTGCCGCTGGGCGAGCACCAGTCGTACTTGAGGTAGTCCACGCCCCAGGCCGCGAACTGGCGTGCGTCCTGCTCCTCGTGGCCCAGCGCCCCGGTCGAACCGGCGTAGGAGTTGAAGTACTGGGCGCACGTCTCGGCCAACGGCGCCTGGTAGATCCCGAACTTGAGGCCCTTGCCGTGGATGTAGTCGCCGAGCGCCTTCATGCCGCTGGGGAACCGGCTCGGGTCGCCTTGGAGGTTGCCCGCGGAGTCCCGGTTCGGGTTCATCCAGCAGTCGTCCACCACGACGTACTCGTAGCCCGCGGCACGCATGCCGGAGTTGACCATCGTATCGGCCATCTGCCTGATCAACGTCTCGTTGATGTTGCAGCCGAACGTGTTCCAGGAGTTCCACCCCATCGGCGGCGTGCGCGCCACACCGTTCTCCAACGCCTCCGCCGACGACGTAGGCAGCACCGTCGTGATCGCGGACAGCAGCACGCCTGCCGCCAACAGCGTGGCCGCCCTGCGAGGGCGGGGAAGTCGTGTTGCGGTCACCCTGATCTCACTCCTCGGTGCGTACGACGTTCCGGTTGGTCGCCGACGGGGCTGTGACGCAGCGACTTCCGTCAGCGGCGCAGGCGGAAGCCAGTCTGGCATTCGATGTTCACGCTCACAAGAGCGCATTCCGCCGACGTCCGCGAACAGCGGGGTTCCGGCGCCGGATACGAAAGTTACAGCACCGAACCGCGGATTGGCCTTGACTGAACGCCTTGTTGGAATGGCGCACAGAACCGAGGAACGGAGACGATGTGGCGATTTCGCGGCGAGGCGTGTTGCGGTGGGCGGGCGCGGCGGTGGCCTCAGGTGCGATGGGTGTGGGCGGGGAGGGGATCGCGGACGCGCTCCCATCGCGGTGGGAGCGGTTGCGCGCTCGCCTGGACGGCGAACTCCTGGTGCCCGGTGATGACGGCTATGACACCGCACGGCTGCCGTTCAACTCGCTGTTCGACCACCATCGGCCTGCCGCGATCGCCCGGTGCGTGCGGCCACATGACGTGCAGCGCTGCCTGGAGGAAGCACGCCTGTCTCGCGTCCGCGTGGCTGCGCGTGGCGGTGGGCACAGCTACGCCGCCTACTCGACACCGCACAACGGCTTGGTGGTCGACCTTTCGCGGATGTCCGCGGTCGAGGTGCGGTCCGACGGCACTGCCGTGGTCGGTGCGGGTGCGCGCCTCGGCCAGGTCTACTCGGCGCTCACCGCCGCCGGTCGGTGCCTGCCGCTGGGCAACTGCCAGTCCGTCGGCATCGCCGGATTCACCCTCGGCGGCGGACTCGGCTGGACGCAGCGCACGTACGGCCTCGTCTGCGACAGGCTGCGTGCCGCCAGGATGGTCACGGTGGCCGGCCGGGTGGTCACCGCGTCGGAAGACCGCGAGTCCGAACTGTTCTGGGCGTTGCGCGGCGGTGGCGGCGGCAACTTCGGAGTGGTCACCTCGTTCGAGTTCGCCACCGCGCCGATGCCCGAGGTGCTGACCGTGTTCCGCGTCCGGTTCCCGGCCGGGTCGGCGGCAGACGTCCTCGGCGGATGGCAGCCGTGGAGCGTGGCGCTGCCCGATGAGGTGTCGACCTCCTGCGTGGCCACACCGAACGGCGCGGTGGACGTGCTCGGCTGCGGCGTCGGACGCGAGGGCGTGGTGCTCGCGGAACTCGCCCGCCTGCTCGACGCGACCGGCGTGGACGCACCGATCGAACACGCCGAGGTCGACTACCCGACCGCGACGGCGATCATGACCGGTGGTCAGCCGGCCCGCAACGCATTCCGCGCTTCGTCACGGATCGTGGACAGGTGGCACGACCCGCAGACGGTGGCGGACACGGTGCGCGGCATGGACAGCGCGCTGTTGATCCTGGGCGCGCTCGGTGGAGCGATCGACCGGCAGACGCCGACGGACACGGCCTATCCGCACCGCGGCGCACCGACGTCCATCGAAGTCTTCGGCTCCGTCGGCACCCTGCCGCCCGACCAGGTCACCCGTGAGGTGGACCAGGCGCAGAAGGCGTTGGCGCGCCTGGTCGGCACCGGCACGTACATCAACTACCTGGACCCTCTGCAGCAAGACTGGGCCCAGACGTCCTACCGGCACAACCTGCGCCGGCTGCGTGCCGTGGCGCGCCGCTACGACCCGGACCTCGTGCTGCGGTTCCCCCAGTCGGTGCACTGAGCAGCGAGGGACTCCGCGTCCGCCAGGTACCGGGCCACCGGGCCCAGGGTCAGCATTCCACTGCCGGCGCCGGCGTCTTCCGCCTGAGCGTCCCGCAGGGCCGCCGCGGCCCGCGCCGCGGCTTCGGGTTCGTCGAGGCGGACTGCGGCGTGGGCGGTCAGGCACCACATCGCTTCCTGCATGTGGTCGGGAGGTGGCTCCGGCGCCGCGGCCAGGGCGGTGCGGGCCTCCTCGGCACGGCCTTGGCCCAGCAGCACGTGGGGCCATGCCCAGGGCAGATACGGCCCCCAGTCCAGGTGCCGGTCGGTGGGCGTGGGACGGTCGTGCAGCAGACGCAGTCCCAGTAGGGCGAGCGGGAACAGGCCACGGTGCAGGCCGGGCATCCCGGCGGTGCGAAGGGCCCCCTCCGCGGCACGGTACTGAGCCGCGGCCGCAGCCGCGGCCGGTCCGGCGGGCTCGGTGCTGCGGATCGCCGTGACCCGGGCCCGGAACCAGGCGGTGAGGACGCCGACGAGAGGAGCCTCGGTGGTGGCGGCGAGATGTTCGGCCGCCGTCGCGTGCGCGGCCGCGGTGTCCAGATCACCGAGGGCCGAAGCGGATTGCAGGCGGACGAGCCGGCCGAGGACAGCGAAGTTCGGCAGGCCGTTCCTGGTCGCCACGTCGAGGATCTCGGCACCGATCCCGTCGCGTACCGCCGCGAGGCCGGGGCGGGCGAAGGACTGCAGGAACACGCCGTTGAGCGCGAACGCCAGCAACGCCGGATCGCCCAGCTCCCGGGCCAGCGCCTCGGCTTGGTGCGCGGCCTGCCGGGCGCGGCTCAGCACGCCTGCGGCCAGGTCGGCGGTGCGGCTTTCGACAGCGATCGTGGCCAGCAGACGCGCCCGGAGGTCGGCGGGCGCGTCGGGTCCGAGCCGGGTGAGCGTGCGTTCGGCGGCGGTGACGACCGCCCGGGACTGTTCGGGGTCGTCGGCGCGGCTCCAGATGGCGGGAACGTCGTAGGCGCCGATGATCCGGGCGGCCAGGTGCAGGTCCCCGGTGCGTTCGGCGGCGTGGATCGCGGCGAGGCGGTCGCGCCGCGAGTGGATGAGCGCGTCGCCGCCGGCCAGCGCGAGCGTGCGGGCGAGGTCCACGGTGGTGCGTGGGCCGAGCCGGACACCCGGGCCGGTCCACGCGTTCGGCGGGCCTGGAGCGGGCCCGGTCAGGATGTCTGCCTCCAGACGTTGCAGGTCAGGTCCGGGATCGAGGCCGAGCTGGCCCGCGAGCATCGCGCGGGCGCGGCGAAGGGTCGACAGCGCGTCGGCCTGGCGGCCCGCGTGGTGCAGCGCGCGGGCCAGCAGTCCCCAGGCCGGTTCGCGCCACGGGTGTTCGGTGACGTGCGCGCCGAGTTCGGCGACGAGGTCGGCGCCTTCTCCGGCGTCGAGGAGGATGCCGGCGCGTAGTTCCAGCGCCGCCAGCCGTAGTTCCTCCAGCCGGCTGCGTTCGCGTCGCGCCCACGGCGAATCCGGCACGTCCGCGTAGGCGGGGCCGCGCCAGGCCGCGAGCGCCGCGCTGAGTTCGGTCACCGCGCCGGGGGAGTGGCGGGTTCGGGTGAGCGCGTCCTCGAACCGGTGGACGTCCACGTTTTCGCGGGGCAGGCGCAGCGCGTATCCGGGGCCTTCGGTGACGATCACCCGCGGCGGGGTACGCGGTGACCGGTCGGGTTCCAGGGCGCGGCGCAGGGCGGCGACGAACGTCCGCAGCGCGCCGACCGCGCGTGCCGGTGGCTCGGTCCAGAGGTCGTCGACGAGCGTGTCGGTGGTGACCAGCCGTCCTTCGGCGGCGACGAGGCGGGCGAGCACCTCGCGGTGGCGGGGACCGCCGAGGTTGACCGGGCGCCCGTCGTCGTCCGAGGCCCGCACGGCACCGAGCACGTCGATTCGCATGCCCCCATCATCGGGGCCGGAGGCCGGAGGCGCCCGGGCGCACTGATCGGTTGCTGATCGCCGTCGCCCAGGCTCGGCCCGGTCAGGTTCCCGATCCGAAAGACGACCTTCGATGACACTCTCCATTCCCGGTTTCGACCACGTCCGCCTGCCCGGTACCGACGGTGTCGAGCTGGCGGCCGCGGTCGGCGGCAGCGGCAGCCCGGTGGTCCTGCTGCACGGCTTCCCCGAGACGCACCTGATGTGGCGGCACGTCGCCGAGCGGCTCGCCGGTGAGCACACGGTGATCTGCCCCGACCTGCGGGGTTACGGCGCCAGCGCCAAGCCGGTGGCCACCGGCGAGGAGGTGTACGCCAAGCGCACCATGGCCGCCGACGTGGTGGCTCTGGCGGCCGCACTTGGCCACGAGCGCTTCGCCCTCGTCGGGCACGACCGGGGCGCCCTGGTCGCCTTCCGGGCAGGCTTGGACCACCCCGAGACCGTCTCGCACCTCGGCATCCTCGACGTCGTTCCGACGCTGGACATGTGGAACGTGCTGCACGGCGTCTCGGCGGCGGTGGGTTACCACTTGTTCCTGATGGCGCAGCCGCCGGGCTTGCCGGAGACGATGATCGCGGCCAGTGCGGACGCCTTCTTCGGCTCGTTCCTCGACGCGTGGGCCAACGACCCGGCCGCGATCCCGGACGACGTGCGGGCGGAGTACCTCCGGGCGAGCGCGGCGGCGGTGCCGTCGATCGTCGCGGACTACCGCGCCTCGGCCGGCATCGACCTCCGGCACGATCAGGCCGACCTGGATGCCGGGTCACAGCTGGCCATGCCGGTGACGGTCGTCCAGCAGGACTGGGGCGCGCAACTGGGCTACGACGCCGCCGCCGTGTGGAAGGCGTGGGCGCCGGATCTGGACCACCGGCTGACGAACGCCGGGCACTTTATGGCCGAGGAAGCGCCGGACGAGATCGCGGGCGCGATCCGAGACCTCCTGACCCGCTGAGCTCGTCTTGATCAGCGGGTCGCTGCGCCCAGACCCGGGCCATCCTCCTAGGCGTTGAGCGGGACGCCGAACCATTGCCGGGTGGCCTCTCGTAGTTCGTCCTGGTCGGGGTGGGTCTCCGACGAAGCCCATGCCACGATGCAGGACGCGATCAACCTGGGCTGGAAGCTCGCGGCCGTGATCACCGGCGGCCGACGTTTCGACAGTGCCGACCACCGCCGCGACCACCTGCGGGTCCAGGTCGTCGACGGCGTCGGTGCCGGTGCGCGCGGCGATGGCGAGGGTCAGCTCGTCCTGCGCCGCGGCGTCCGCCTCGGCTCCGGCTCCGTCCGCGTCACGCTGTACGACGAAGCCGGGAGCCCGGCGGCCGTGGTCGAATCGCTGACGACCCGGCCGATGGCGGCGCCCGACACGATGCTCTACCGTCCACAATGGATTCCGGTCCCGCCGTCGGCGGCCACGGAACCGGTCCGGACCAGTACGGAGCCGCAGATCGCCGTCCGCGACGGCGTGCCGTACGTCCTGCGGATCACCCGGGCGCCCCGGCACCGGCGCGGCCGATCGACCCGTCCGGGACGGTGCTGATCACCGGTGGCACGGGCGCGCTCGGCGCCCTGGTGGCCCGGCACCTCGTCACCGCGCACGACGTCCGGCACCTCCTGCTGGTGAGCCGCAGCGGGCCGGCGGCGCCCGGAGCCGGCGAACTGCTCGCGTCGCTACGGGACCTCGGCGCGGACGTGCGGATCGTCGCGGCCGACGTCGCGGACCGGGCGACTGTGACGCGGCTGGTCGGCAGCTGCGAGCCGCCGTTGACGGCGGTCGTGCACAGCGCGGCCGTGGTCGACGACGGGGTGCTGTCGGCCCAGACGCCGGAACGCCTCGACGTCGTGCTGCGCCCCACGGCGGACGCGGCGCTGGTCCTCGACGAGGTGACCCGGCACCTGCCGTCGACGGCCTTCGTCCTGTTCTCCTCGGTCACCGGCGTGTTCGGCAAGGCCGGGCAGGCCAGCTACGCGGCCGCGAACCGGGTGCTGGACGCGGTCGCGTACCTCCGCCGCGCGGCGGGGCTGCCCGGGCTGTCGCTGGCGTGGGGGCCTGTGGGAGCTGGGCACCGGTCTGGGCGACCGGATCTCGGCCACCGCCCGGCGGCGGATGCGCGCGTCCGGCGTGGAAGGGCTGTCGGCCGAGCAGGGCCCGGCGCTGTTCGACGCCGCGCTCGGCTCGGTCGAACCGGTGCTGGTGCCCGTCCGGTCCGACCCGACGGTGTCGATGGCGCCGCCGACCGGCCGTTCGCCCGCACGCTTGCCCGCGCCGTGGGCGAGCTGGCCGGAGAACCCGGCTGAGCCGGAGCTGCGTGAGCTGCTGCGCGCGGAGGTCGCGGGGGTCCTGGGGCACCCGAACGCCGCCGTGATCGACGACGACCGCCCGTTCCCGGAGCTCGGGTTCGATTCCCTGACCGTGATCGAGCTGCGCACCCGCCTCGCCGGGTTGTCGGGCATCGACCTGCCCGCCACCGTCGTCTTCGACCGGTCCACCGTCACCGAGCCGGCGCGGCATCTCCTGGATCTGCGGCGTACCGCGCAGGAACGAAACCCGGCTCGTTCCCCTCAAGAAAATTACATGTCGTGAATTCGGCCATTCGCGCCGTGGAAACGGTTTCCTGTCCTTGACAGTGGTCAGGACGGCAGGTTTAGTTCATTATCTGGACGAAGTGGTCCGGCGAGGCGTTGGAGGCAATCGTGCAGGATCGCCACACATCACACGCCGATGATCCGACCGCCGGCCGTTCGCGGTTCTCCCGTCGGATGTTCCTCGGCGCAGGCGCGGGCGTTGCCGCCGGGGCGACGTTGGGACTGGCCGGGCCGGCGTTCGCGGAGACGGGCAAGGTGCGTGGAGAGACTCCGTTCGGGCCCGTTGTCGTGGCGGACCCGGGAGGACGGGCGTCCTACGCCCGGGCCGTGCGGCTTATCGCCGGGCGGCCTGCCGGGATGTCGCGGACGCTGCTCGCGACGTTTCAAGGGGGAGGCGGTCCGGGTTTCCCGCTCTACCGGAGCGACGACGGTGGCCGTACCTGGGAGAAGCAGGGCAGTGTGCCCAACGGCGATGAGGCCACCGGACTTTCCCTTCATCCGTTCCTGTACGAACTGCCCCGGGCGTTCGCGGGCTTGCCCAAGGGCGCGTTGCTCTTCGCCTGCAACTGGCTGGACAGCTTCACCAGCACCAACATCCAGCTTCACGCCAGCACGGACGGCGGCCGCACCTGGCGGTTCCTGAGCACGGTGGCCCGGGGCGGACCGCCCGACACGACGAACGGCGCGACGCCGGTGTGGGAGCCTTTCCTGCTGCTGCACGACAACCGGCTGATCTGCTACTACTCCGACCAGCGGGACCCGGAGTTCGGTCAGAAGCTCGCCCACCAGACCAGCACGGACCTGCGCACGTGGGGTCCCGTGGTCGACGATGCGACCGGGACGACGTACCCCGAACGACCGGGCATGACCACCGTGGCCAGGCTGAACCGGGGCCGGTGGATCATGACCTACGAATTCGGGGCGCCCGACGACCCGGACAACCCCGATCAAGACCACTACACCTACCACGTGCACTACCGGATCGCGAAGGACCCGGAGTCGTTCCGGTTCTCCCAGGACACCCCGCTCCTCGACCAGAACGGCGTTGCGCCGAACGGAGCGCCCGTGGTGTCGTGGATGGACTCGGGTGGGCCGGACGGAACGATCATCGTCACGGACAACGACAATCAGGACTTCTTCATCAACCGCCACCTCGGCAACCCCGGGAAGTGGACGCGCCTGTCCTCGCCCATGCCGGCCGGGTACAGCCGGTTCACCCTTCCCCTCGACGGTCTCCAGAGCCCTCGGAACCGTGGCCTGGTCTTCGTCATCACGGGAGCCCAGTACGGAAAATCCGCGCCGATCGAGGCGGGCATCATCTCGGTGGACGACTGCGAGAACCCGGACCCCCGACGGCAATAGCGCCACCGCCTGGAGCAAGCCGTGCCCGCCTCGCACCACCTGCTGCTGGCTCACGGGCTCGGTGTGGAAGCGATCCGGGCGCACGCCGCTCGCCCTGCGAACATCGGTCTCGTCTGCAACCTGTCGGGGATCGAACCCGCCTCGGACCGCGACGAGGACGTCGCCGCGGCGAAGCGGATGGACGGGCACGTCAAGCGGTGGTGGCTCGACCCGGCCAACGGGCGCGGTTATCCGGCCGACATGCTCGAGGTCTACGGGGTCGAACCGCCCGTGCTCGGCAACGACCTCGACGTCATCGCGGCGCCCACGGACTACCACGGACTGAACTACTACTTCCGCCAGATCGTCGAGGACGATCCCACCGGCCCCGCGCCCTTCGCCAGGCAGGTGCCGGCGGAGGGCGCGGGTACCACCGCCATGGGCTGGGAAATCCACGGTCCGGGGCTGGCCGACCTGATCCACCGGCTGCACGACGACTACGGCGCGGAAGCCATCTACATCACCGAAAACGGTGCCGCGTTCGACGATAAGGTCGCCGAGGACGGCTCCGTCCAGGACGACGACCGCATCGCCTACTTCGAGGAACACCTCACGGCGGTCGCGTCGGCCGCCGAGGCGGGCGCCCCGGTCAAGGGCTACTTCGCCTGGTCCCTGCTGGACAACTTCGAGTGGGACAACGGCCTCGACAAACGGTTCGGCCTCGTCCGGGTCGACTACGGCACGCAGCTCCGGACCGTCAAAGCCAGCGGCCACTTCTACGCCGACCTGATCGCTGAGCACCGAAATCGCTCCTGAGTACTGCTCCCCGTTAGTTGACATCGTCGGAGCGAATGGCATGTAATCGATCCATGCGCATTTTTCTCGGATTGGCCATCGTGGGCATGGTATTCGCCGGCGGCTGCGCCGCCGGACTCCATGGTCAGTCCGAAAATCCATCCGTCCCTATCGCGGCGTCGTACACCACTACGGACCGCGCTTGGATCGAGATCACCATAGCCATGGACGAGCAGCTCGTTCCGCTGCTTGCCCTTGTAGACAGCCGCACCGGAACCGCGGCTGTCCGCGACCTCGGCAAAAAAGCCGACGCCTCGACGAAGTCGGAGCTGCTGGAACTACGGCGGCTTCACGATCAGGCCGGCCTCCCGGCGGAGAATCCCCACAAGGGGATGGAGATGCCGGGGATGGTTTCGTCCAACCAGGTCACGCAGGCCGGTGCCTTGCGCGATACAGGCTTCGACAACTACTTCAAGAAGTGCCTGCGTGATCACCTGGATCAGAAGAAACGTTTGGCGCTCGGCGAGAAGTCGTCCGGCAAGGAGCCGCAGACCGTGAGCCTGGCTTCGCGAGTCCTGCAGGAACAGGGCCAGCTCGCCGCGCTGGTTGAATAGCGGCCGCCGTGCCGACCGATCGGGACGGCACGGCAGCCGCTTATCGTCGCTTTCAGCCGCCGGTGAAGCTCGGCGTGGTCCCGCACTTGGCGTTCTGGTTCAGGCAGGTCTTGACCAGTGCCGCCAGTTTGACGTGGTCCCAGCCGTTCATGAAGTCACCGTGCATCGACGACGCCATTCCCGAGGACAGCGCGAGGCCGTCGCCGCCCAGGATGTCGTAGTTGACCATGTACGACAGGTTCGGCACCGCGACCGGGTAGTTCCCCTGGCACTTGCCGGCGACCGGGTCACCCATGTGCGACTTGTGGTCGGGCGAGTCGATGTGCTTGCCGTCCCAGCAGTCCTTGAACGTGAGCTGGTAGATCAGGTTCCCGCCAGGAGCACAAACAGGCCAGTTCCCGTCGGCGCTCCGTCCGACCTCGGCGCTGCCCGCGCACCAGAACTGGTTTCCCTGGCCCTTCTGGGTGGGCACCTGCAGCTTGGCATCACCCTGCACCATCACCAGCCCGGGCGGGAACGGCCGGACGGCCGACGGGTCGGGGAGCCGGGAACCGTAGTAGACGCGCATGCTCTTGAACGGAACGGCCACCCCGTTCCGCTGCAGCTGCGGTACCCAGTAAGCGGCATTGTCGCCCGGAGAGTTACACGTCGTCGATCCGGCCGTCAGAAGGGTTTCCGTTGTCATGAACGCGTCGTTCCGCGGCCCGAAGAACGTGTGCATGTGGGAGGCACCGGGCAGGCGAGGGAAGACGATCGCGTCGTCCTTGGCTTCGTTCGCGATCGTGCAGTCGGTGTGGAACTCGGGGACCCTCGTCGTCCCGGCCGGCACCGGTGGCGGCACGATGCGCTGGTAGTCGGTCAGCTCGCGCTGGTACCGGGCCTGGTCGACGTCCACCCAGCCGGCATCCGCCGCGACGGAGCTGCTCGAAGCGCCGGCGGCGGCGGAGCCCGTTTCGCTCGCGCCGGCCACGAAGGCGGTGCTTCCGGCCAGCGCAAGAGCGAGGGCAGCGGTGAGAACGGCCCGGGTCCGGAGCCGGAACTGTCGAGGTCGGCAACCGGTAGCCCGATTCGGCGTACTTCGCATATAGATCTCCTCACTTTGTTTTCAAAATGTTGGATAGGCGCTACGAAGATCCGAACTACTGCAATAGTTGCCGAGGGAGTGCACGGTCGTGCTGACACCGCTGGGCGGCTGAACGTGTGCGCTTCAGCCATACGTGGCCGCAGATGGCCTTATCGCCGTCGTGATGACGGGGATTGCCTGGGCGCCGTTCAGTGTCGCGCGCGAAAAGTGCAGCCTATTGTCGGGGAGTCGTGTTGCCGCTCGCGTCGGCGAACGCGGTCGACCGCGGCGCGGAATCGGTGGTGGCGCACCATTCTCCGTGGTGGGCACGAGAGTCCCGCGGCAACGACTCAATTCTGCGGACACGGGCACCACTCGGCCGGAGCGGACGGCGGATGCGTCCCGCGGCTGCGGTCGATGGTGCTGCGGTGCGTCGTGGTCGGGAGAACGTCCTTGATCTCATCGAGCCCACCTGGTCAGTCGTGATCCATCGTGTCGCGCACTGTGCGCGTCACGATGCCGAGGCAAGCATGCGGCTCGCTCGGCATTCGGGTGAGGTGGCAGATTTACATCGACCAACCCGAAGTGCTGGAGTGTTCCAGGTGGCGGCCGCGGAACCGGTTCCATCGAGACAACTGAAAGTAAACCGTCCTGATTGGGTGACGTCAAGACTCTGGACGGCAATTTTCCCACCAACGCGGTGCGCCGCGGCGAGGCGCAGGGGACCGGGAGAAGTTGCCGCAGAGCATCCGGCTGGTCGGAAGGCGATCCCGGATCCAGCTTGAACGTCACGCCGTGAAGCCGCCGTCGATCGGAGTACCACCTCGCTCGGGTGACCGGCGCGGTCACTGACCAGGAACGCTGCCGCCGCACACCGACTGAGGTGCCGGCCAGCTTGGCGCGGCGCAGCGCGGCGGCCAAGGCCTCGGATCGGTAGACGGGGGCGACGAGCCCTGTTTTCTGATCGGTGCGGGCTTGGCGCATGTACTGGGGCAGCAGCAGGTCGCGATGCACGCACAGCCCGG
>NZ_JBSGJD010000232.1:0-15428 GCF_053605405.1 Amycolatopsis sp. NPDC003861 | reverse complement strand
CGGCGCCGTCCCGGCCCGCCGCAGCCGTCGCAGCAGCTGCCGACGCCGCCGCAGCCGTCGCAGCAGCTGCCGGCACCCCCGCCGCCCGGCACTCCGCTGTCGGCCCGGCTCGACGGCCTCAACGGCACCCCGGACGCCGACATCGACGTCCCGCCGGGCCCGATGGTCGGCGGGTCGTTCGCGAACCCGCCCGCCGCGCCCGGCCGCCCGCGCCGCGCCCCGGCGCGCCGCCCGGAGCCGAAGCGCGAGGACCACACCGAGCAGTTCTCGGCGGTCCCCGACGACGAGCCGCCCGCCCCGCCGGTGCCGCCGAAGGCCAAGAAGCCCGACGAGCCCGCCTCGCCCGCGGGCCTGGCGAACTGGCGCAAGCGGCGGCAGAAGGAGCAGATGGAGGACACCGAGATCGGCGTCATGCCGGCGGTGCCCTCCGACACCCCGGACGACGGCTACCCCGAGGACGACTTCGAGCCCGACGGCTTCGCCCCGGAGAGCAGCGGCTACCAGGCCGCCTACGACGCGGGCCCGCCGACCGGCGCGTACCCGCCGCCGATGCCGTTCGCGCCCGGCGACCGGGCCTCGCGGGCGCCGATCCCGGACGACCTGGCGCCGTACGAGCGCGAGTTCGCCGACGACTACCCGGCGGACGGCCCGGACTTCGAGCAGGACGACTACGGCTACGAGCAGGGCGAAGGCTACGAAGACGACGAGTACGACGACGCGCCCGAGCCGGCCGCGGAGCCGGAACCGGCGGCGTCGCCCGGCAAGCAGTGGCTGGCCCTGGCCGGCCAGCTGGCGCTGGGTGTCGTCGGCGGCGCCGCCGTCTGGCTCGGCTTCAACTGGCTGTGGGTGAACATCCCGGCCGCCGCGCTGATCGCCGCCCTGCTGGTGGTCGTCGCGCTGGTCTGGATCGTGCGGAAGATCCGCCGCGCCGAGGACCTGCAGACGACGGTGCTCGCGGTGCTGGTCGGCCTGGTGGTGACGGTCTCACCGGCGGCGTTGCTGCTCGTCGGGCGCTGACACCGGCGCGGTGATCCGCGTCGCGTTGGCGGCCCGGCGGCGCCGCGCACCGTCGGTGACGAGGCAGGATGGCGCCCGTGACAGACGAGCAGCCGGTCCCCGTCGGACTCAGCACGGCGTCGGTGTGGCCCCTCAAGGCGGGGACGGCGTTCGAGCTGGCCGCCGAGCTCGGCTACGACGGCGTCGAGGTGATGGTCTGGGCCGACCCGGTCAGCCAGGACGTCACCGCGCTGCGGCGCCTGTCGCGGCGCACCGGCGTGCCCGTGCTTTCGGTGCACTCGCCGTCGCTGCTCATCACCCAGCGGATCTGGTCGCCCGATCCGGTGGTACGGCTGCGGATGTCGGTCGATGCCGCGCTCGAGCTCGGCGCGCGCACGGTGGTGGTGCACCCGCCGTTCCGGTGGCAGCGCCGGTACGGCGACGGGTTCGGTGATCTCGTCGCCGAACTGGAGGAGTCGAGCGGCGTCGAAATCGCCGTGGAAAACATGTTCAAGGTCCGGCCGCCCGGTGGTTCGAAGAATTCGCGCGTGTCCGCGTTCCGGCCGTCGATCGATCCGACGGACGTCGGGTTCCGGCACTACACGCTCGACCTGTCCCACACAGCGGCAGCCGAGATGGACGCGCTGGCGCTCGCGCAGCGGATGGGTGACGGCCTCTCGCACGTCCATCTGGCGGACGGCACCGGCGTCCCGAGGGACGAACACCTGGTACCCGGCCGCGGCGGCCAGCCCTGCGCCGAACTGCTCGAGAAGCTGGTCAGCAACGGTTTCGGCGGCCAGATCGTGCTGGAGATCAACACCCGGCACGCCGTCACCGCGGCGCAGCGCGTCCGCGATCTGGCGGAGGCGTTGTTGTTCGCGCGGTTCCACCTCGGCCAATAAGTGCGTCGCGCCTATCTACTCCCCAGTGCATTTCCGCCGGTTGTACCCGTAAAGTTCGGACCGTGAACCCGTCGCACTCGTTGCTCGTCACCTACCCCGATTCCCGAAATGGCGCGGACCGTTCGTGAGCGGAATGGACGGCACCGCCGTGTCCTTCGACACGGCGAGTGCGGCGCGGTCGCTGGGGGACGGCACCTTCACCGCGGTGCTGCGTGCGGAATGGGCCATCGGCTCGCACCCGCACGGGGGTTTCCTGCTCGCCCTGCTGGCCCGGGCGGCGATCGCCGCCCTGCACGAGCGCGGTGAGCCGCACGCGGAGCCGCTGGTCGTCAGCGCGGAGTTCCTGCACGCGCCCGCGCTCGGCCCGGTGCTGCTGCGCACGGACGTCCGCAAGGTCGGCCGCCGCGCGACGGTGGTCGAGGTCCGCCTGGAGCAGCGCGGCCGCAGCTGCGTCGAGGCGAGGGTGACGACGGGCCGCCTGCCGATGCGCCGTCCGGAGTGGACCGACGTCCCGTCGATGCCGGCCGAGCCCCCGCCGGGCGCGCTGGCGATGGCGGAGAGCACGGAGGGGCCGTTCAACCTGGCCAAGGGCTGCGAAGTCCGCCTCGACCCGGCGACGGCGGGCTACCTGACGGGCCGCACGGGCGAGCCACCCCGGATGCGGCTGTGGGTCCGCCCGCGGCACAGCCTGGTGGACCCGTATTTTTCGCTGCTGGCGTCGGACGTGAACCCGCCGGTCGTGATGAACCTGGGCCGCATCGGCTGGGCCCCGACGGTCCAGCTGACGGCGTTGCTGAGGACACGCCCGGCGCCCGGGTGGCTGAGAGTGGTGGTGGAGTCGAGGTCGGTGCACGAGTCGTGGTTCGACTCCGACGCCACGGTGGTCGACGCCCAGGGCCGGCTGGTGTGCCAGGCACGCCAGCTGGGGTTGGCCCCGGCTCCCGGCGGCTGAGCGCGGGCTCGGTGTGCTTGGAGGGGCGGTGCCGGCGCGCCCCCGGCACCGGGGTGTCCGGCCTCGTTTGGCACCCTTGCCACCATGACGGTCATCGCGGTGCTGGGTGCGGGCAAGATCGGTGAGGCGTTGCTCTCGGGGCTGCTGCACGGCGGCCACGACGCCGGCGACCTCCTCTTCACCGAGCGGTACCCGGCGCGCGTCGACGAGCTGACCAGCCGGTACGGCATCCGGGGCGTCGAGGTCGAGGAAGCCGCGAAGCGGGCCGACATCCTGGTCGTCGCCGTGAAGCCGCAGGACATCGAGCCCGTTCTGGACGAGCTCGCTCCTCTGCTCGGGCCGTCCTCGCTCGTCGTCTCGCTCTGTGCCGGGCTGCCCACCTCGCTCTACGAACGGCGGCTCGCCGAGGGCGTCCCCGTCGTGCGGGTCATGCCGAACACGCCGATGCTGGTCAACGAGGCCATGAGCGCCATCTCCGCCGGCCGGTACGCGACCGGCGAGCACCTCGCCGTCGTGCGGGACCTGCTTTCGCACGTCGGGCAGGTCGTCGAGGTGCCCGAGGCGCAGCAGGACGCCGTCACCGCTCTGTCCGGGTCCGGGCCCGCCTACTTCTTCTACCTGGTCGAGGCCATGATCGACGCCGGGATCCTGCTCGGCCTGCCGCGCGCGCTCGCCGGGCAGCTGATCATCCAGTCGGCCGTCGGCGCGGCGAAGATGCTCGCCGAATCCGATGAGCACCCCGTGCTGCTGCGCGAGGCCGTGACCTCCCCGGCCGGGACGACCATAAACGCCATCCGCGAGCTCGAGAAGCACGGCGTCCGCGCCGCGCTGCTGGCCGCCATCGAGGCCGCGAAGGACCGGTCGGTGGAACTCGGCAAGGCGCACGAGAGCTGACCCCGGGCGCCCGATTTCCCCGGAAAGGGCGATTGCCCGGGTCTTGCACGCGCCGGTGCTTGTGCGTTAGCGCTGGTAGGGGCCCATCTCGGTGACAGGCGTCGCATTAGTCCCACCAGTCCCGCTACTCTCGATAGAGCACGTGCGTGTCGATACCACAGGTGGGGAAGCCTCGTGGCGCGACACGTGTCGAAGGACGCGGTAAACATGTCGCCGAACAAGAAGGAGGATTTGCCCGCCGTCGGGCAGGTCCAGTTCCTGACGGTCGCCGAGGTGGCCACGCTGATGCGGGTCTCCAAGATGACCGTCTACCGTCTCGTGCACTCGGGTGAGCTGCCCGCCGTCAGGGTCGGGAAGTCCTTCCGGGTGCCGGAAAAAGCAGTGCACGAGTACCTCCAGGGTGCCTACTACGACGTGGGGTGATCCACGGCCCGGCCGGCGGCACGCCGTGTTTCGACGTGCCCGCTGACCGGCCTGCCCGGGGAGACGGGTAACCTGGAAAACCGCTCGTGCCTGTGCGCTCCACCCGTTGGACGCTGCGCCGGGCAGCGTGACCGACGTCGACCTAAGGAGCGCCCATGGGCTCTGTGATCAAGAAGCGCCGCAAGCGCATGTCGAAGAAGAAGCACCGCAAGCTGCTTCGCCGTACGCGCGTCCAGCGTCGTAAGGCCGGCAAGTAAGCCTGCTGAGCGTGACCGTGGCCCGTCCAGTCTCTGGACGGGCCACGTCCATGTGGTGGGCACGGTCCGCCCGTTCGAGTGAGGCGTTCGTCGCTTTCCGGCGAAACGGTGTTAATAGCACGTGAGACGGCCCGGAGCTACCACTGAAGAGCGGTAACATCTCAAGGGCGTCCGCGCGATGCTTCCAGTGAGTGCAGGTTCGCGCGCCTCGGGTGACCGTCCACCCCCCACTTGCCCTACGCCGCAGGGAGTCGCATGCCGTCGAACATCGTGCTCGTCACCGGGGTCGCCGGGGAACTGGGCGGGAAACTGCTCGCCCGGCTGGGCAACAACCCCGATTTCGAACGGGTCATCGGTGTCGACACGGTCCCGCCCGACAAGGCGGTCCTGCAGCGCATGGGGCACGCGGAGTTCGTCCGCGCGGACATCAGGAACCCGTTGATCGCCAAGGTGATCAGCACGGCCAAGGTGGACACGGTCGTGCACGCGTCCTGCACCGCGCACCCGGCCGGGCCGGGGCGCCGCACGGCGATCAAGGAAGTCAACGTCATCGGCACCATGCGGCTGCTCGCCGCGTGCCAGCGCTCGCCGCTGGTCCGGAAACTGGTGGTCAAGTCGACGGCGGCGGTCTACGGCGCCGGCGCCCGCTCGCAGGCGGTGTTCACCGAGGACTCCGAGCTCATCCCGACGTCGACCAGCGGATACGCGAAGGACGCGGTCGAGATGGAGGGGTACGTGCGCGGCCTGGTGCGGCGCCGCCCGGACATCACGACCACGCTGTTCCGCTTCGCCAACATCATCGGCCCCGAGACCGACACCGTCCTCGCGCGCTACTTCGCGCTGCCGGTGGTGCCGACGGTCTTCGGCTACGACGCGCGGATCCAGCTCCTGCACTCTTCGGACGCGCTGTCGGTGCTGGAACGGGCGACGTTGACCGACCGGCCCGGCGTGTTCAACGTCGGCGCGGAGGGGGTACTCACCCTCTCGCAGGCGATCCGGCGGGCCGGCCGGGTCGAGCTGCCGATGCCGCGGAGCGTGGTGCCGTCGGTCGGCAAGGTCCTGCGCGGCGCGCGCGTCGTGGACTTCTCCGCCGACCAGGTCCGGCTGCTGAACTTCGGCCGGGTCGTCGACATCGCCAAGCTGAAGCAGGAGTTCGGCTACACCCCGCGGTGGACCACGCGGGAGGCGTTCGACGACTACATCGTGGGACGCGGGCTCCGCCCGGTGCTCGACGGCGGCAAGCTGGCCGGGCTGGCCGGCAAGGTGCTCGTCGCCGCCGCGACCGGGCAGAGCCGATGACCAGGCCACACGACTACTTCGGAAGCGAGGCGGGAACGGTGGGCGGTGCCGAAGCGCAGGTCATCCCCCTGCACGGACCGGGCCGGGAGAAGCCGGAAGCCGTGGAAGCCGAGCGGGACCTCCGCGAGCAGGAGGAGGCGCCGGTCGTCGCCTTCCCCGGCGGCGTCGACCGGCCGGCGCCGGAAGAGCCCCTTTCGGACGCGGCGCGCTCGGCGCTCGGCTTCCTCCGCGACCGGCTGACCGGCGACTACACGGTCGACGAGTTCGGCTTCGACGCCGAGCTGACCGAGGCGGTGTTCCTCCCGCCGCTGCGCGCGCTGTACAAGAAGTGGTTCCGCGTCGACACGTACGGCGTCGAAAACCTCCCGGCGGCCGGCGGCGCGCTGCTGGTGTCCAACCACTCGGGCACGATCCCGCTCGACTCGCTGATGACGGCGGTGGCGGTCCACGACGAGACGGGTGGCCGGCACCTGCGCGGACTGGGCGCCGACCTGGTGTTCCAGGTGCCGCTGGTGGGGTCGTTCGCCCGCAAGTCCGGCCAGACGCTGGCCTGCCACGCGGACGCCGAGCGCCTGCTGCGCAAGGGCGAGCTGGTCGGGGTGTGGCCGGAGGGCTTCAAGGGGATCGGGAAGCCGTTCGCTTCGCGCTACAAGCTGCAGCGCTTCGGCCGCGGCGGCTTCGTGTCGGCGGCGCTGCGGGCGGGTGTGCCGATCATCCCGGTGTCGGTGATCGGCGCCGAGGAGATCTACCCGAAGCTGGGCGACATCAAAGTCCTGGCGCGGATGCTCGGGCTGCCGTACTTCCCGGTGACGCCGTTCTTCCCGATGCTGGGCCTGCTGGGCGCGGTCCCGCTCCCGACGAAGTGGAGCATCGAGTTCGGCGCCCCGATCGCGACGGATTCCTTCGGCCCGGAGGCCGTCGACGACCCGATGCTGGTGTTCCAGCTGACCGACCAGGTGCGGGAGTCGATCCAGCAGACGCTCTACCAGCGGCTTTCGCAGCGGAAGTCGGTCTTCCGCGGCTGAGTCAGTCGCTGACGTGGGCGGTGTGGTCGAGCCAGTGCCGAGCGAGCTCGGCGTCGCCCTCGACGGTGGTTTCGGTCAGCGGCAGCCGCCGGGTCAACGTCAGCAGCAGTGACGCGGCCGGGCCGCTGATCGTCACGTCGGCCGGTCCGGTCTTGTGCTGCCAGGTCGCCCCCTCGGGGCGCCGCTCGACGAACCACGCGCCGTCGGCGACGTCGGTGGCCCGCCACTGCAGGGTTTGCCCGGTGCCGCGGATGGCCTGCGCGGACGCGGGCCGCTGCAGCTCCCAGGTCGGCGAGGTGAGCATCGTCAGGTGGTTGGTGACGAGCGCGGTCGCGACGTCGGCCTCGACGTCGGCCGGCCGGCCCGCCGCGGCGGCCCCGTCGAAGCCGTGGACGACGGCCTCGTTGAGCATGGTGGACAGCCAGAACTGCGTCCCGGACCGCTCGTCCCCGGAGGCGTTGAACACCGGCGCGCCGAGCGCGTCATCGGAACAGGCGGCCGCGACCCGGTCCGCCGCCTCCGCCAGCCAGCCCGGCCACGCACCCGGGTCGGCGGGCAGTTCCGGCAGCTCGGTGGGCAGCCGGGTGGGATCGGTGATGCGGCGCTCGATGATCTCCGCGACCCAGTGCTGGGTCTGCCCCAGGTGCCGCACCAGATCGGTGACGGTCCACTCCGGAGCCGTCGGCACGGCCGCGCCGGGGCCGGCCACGGCAGCGGCTTCCGCCAGGCGCCGGGTGTGATCGACGATCGCTCGCCGGGTGCGGTCCGCGGTCAGCTCGGTCATCGTGTGTCCTCGGTGTTCGGGGCGCCCCGGGTGGGTGCCTTCGCTGAAGCGTCGAACGATGATGGCGCGGATCGACACGCCCCCGGCGGAAATCTTCCGTGCCGCCGCGCGGGCCCCGGCTTCCGAGGCTGAGTGACGCGGACGCCCCAACCCGCACCCCGCCCAGACCTGCCCCGCCACCCCGATCCGAAGCCAGCACGCGGCCGTAGCGACAATCCCGGCTTCGGGGTGGTGGGCACCGAGCTCAGGCCTCGAGTTTGCGGGCTTTCGGCCGGTAACCCAGCCGTCCCCGGGTGGCGATGAGCAGGACCAAAGCCACCGCGGTCGAGGCGAGCAAGAACGCGTGCGTCGTGTCCCGGACCCCCAGCGAAGGGAACATCTCCGACCAGGCGATCGAGAAGAAGTTGTTGACGCTCGTGTGCAGCAGCATCGCGAGCGGCAGGCTCTGGCCGGTGCGGTTGAACACCCACGTCATGATGATGCTGAACGTCACGCAGGTGGCGACGAACTCGATCGGCGTCAGCCAGGTGATGTCCGGCCAGCCGCCCCACTCGCTGAAGAACAGCGGCAGGTGCCACACGCCCCACAGCGGGCCGAGGATCAGGGTGCCGCCGAGCGGTCCGTAGCGCTGCTGGAGGCGGGGGAGGGCGAAGTCGCGCCAGCCCGGTTCCTCCGCCAGCCCGGTCGTCACCATCTGCAGCAGGAGGCCGGGCAGGTAGGCCACCAGCGTCGCCACCGCCGGGGCGAGGGGGGTCTGCTCGGTCAGCGCCATGGTGGCGATCGTGAGCAGGGCCGGCACGCTGAGCACCACCGCCACGTACCAGAACCAGTGGACCCGCCACTTGAACAGGCGCGCGGTCCAGCGGCGGAGGCCGGTCCGGCCGTCGGCGAGCGCGGTCACCAGGAACGCCGCGGCGATCGGGCCGAGGTAGGCGCCCGGGAGGACGCCGGCGAACTGCGAGGTGCCGAGCAGCTCCGGGAACCGGAAGTGGAGGACGCCCAGTCCGTTCTCCGACAGGATGTAGGGCGTCCACGCGATCCAGCTCAGCAGGTTGGCCAGGGCGAAGAACCAGGTGAGCGGGTGTTTGCGGAGGCTGTTCCGCAGCCTGCCCCCGCCGCCGGTCCGGTCTTCGATGTCCACTCGGGTTGCCACCACACTGTCCCTTCGGGAGTTGCCTTTCCGATGGGAAAAGCACACCAGCCGAAGGCGGCCCGGTCATTCCCGCGAGCACCCGAAGCAGGGGTAGCGCAGGCGCTACCGGCGCCGGTAAGCCATCCCGGCCGCCACCGCGCCGGCCAGCGCTCCGGCCCCCAGCACCGAAGGGACGCCGATCTTCGCGGCCTTCCGGCCGGTCCGGAAGTCCCGGATCTCCCAGCCGCGCGCCCGGGCGACGTCCCGCAGCCCGCCGTCGGGGTTCACCGCCACCGCCGTGCCGACCACCGACAGCATCGGGATGTCGTTCGCCGAGTCCGAATACGCGGTGCAGCGCTTCAGGTTCAGGCCCTCGCGTGAGGCCAGGGCCCGCACCGCGTGCGCCTTGGCCCGCCCGTGCAGCAGGTCACCCACCAGGCGGCCGGTGTACACGCCGTCGCGGGTCTCCGCGACCGTGCCCAACGCGCCCGTGAGACCGAGCCGGCGGGAAATGATCGCCGCCAGCTCGATCGGGGTCGCCGTCACCAGCCACACCCGCTGGCCCGCGTCCAGGTGCATCTGGGCCAGCGCGCGCGTTCCGGACCAGATCTTGTCCGCCATCAGCTCGTCGTAGATCTCTTCGCTGATCGATGTCAGCTCCGCCACCGTGCGGCCGGCCACAAAGGACAGTGCGCGCTCGCGGTGGGTCTTGATGTCCTCTTTGTTCTCGCGGCCGCCGAGGCGGAACTTGATCTGGCCCCAGACGAAGCCGGCCAGGTCCGACGACGTGAAGAACTTGCGCGCGGCCAGGCCGCGGGCGAAGTAGAAGATCGACGCGCCCATCATCATCGTGTTGTCGACGTCGAAGAACGCGGCCGCGGTCAGGTCCGGCGGCGCGGGCGGGGCCGGCGGTTCGGACAGGGCGTGCGCGGCCTCCGCCGACGCCTCGCCCGCCAGCGCGGCGAGCCGTTCGAGCTCCTGACTCTTGTCCTTGCCACGCCAAGCTGACACGTACACCGCCTCCACGTCTCCTTCGCACAGCGTAGCGAGCCGCCCACCGCGCCGTCGCAGGTGTGGGCCGGACCTCAGCCGATGATGATCGGCGGAAGCCCCGGCAGGAGCGGCGGCAGCGAGATCAGCGGCGGCTGGGACGTCGTCGTGGTCGGCGCCGGCGGGCGGGACGTCGTCGACGGCTGGCCGAACACCGGGGGCGGGGTCACCCCGCCGGTCGGTGCCGGGAGGCCCGGGGTCGCCGCGGCGTCCGACGGCGGCAGCTGCGTGCCCGTCGGTGTCGGTGTCGTGCTCTCCTGCGACGAAGGCGCGACCGACGCCGTCGGCTGCTCCCCGGCCGCCGGGGCGGGCCGCTGCGTGCACTCGCCGGTCGCCGGGAGCGGGCCCAGCTCGTCCGAGGCGCCGGTGGTGATCTGGTAGCAGTTCATCCGCGCCACCAGGCCGCTCGCCCGCTCCTGGACCTTGCTCAGCAGGTCGCGGACGTCGCCGAACACCGGCGCCGCGTCCGCCGGGAGCGGCAGCGCGGCCAGCCGGGCCGCCTGGTTGCGGGCCCAGAGCCGGACGTCGGACAGCGCCTGCGTGCCGGCGCCGTCGCTGGTCGCCACGGTGGACAGCTGGGCGACGCCGGCCCGCAGGTCGGCGGCGAAGTCGTCGTACGCGGTCCGGTAGTCGGCGGCGCTCGCGTCTTCCGCGGCCAGCTCGCCGAGCTCGGTGATCCGGTTGGTGGCGAACTCGAGGTGCTTGCGCGCCTTCTCCTGGTCACCGAACGTGAGGCCCAGCGCGGTCGATTCGCCGGCGCGCTTGATGCCGTACAGCGGGTCACCGGGCAGCGCCGTGCGCGAGAGCACCAGCGTCAGCCCCGAGAGCACGAGGAAGAGGAAGAGCGCGGCGGCCACCAGGTCGGCGGTCCGCGGCCGCCACCTCCGACGCGGGGTGGTGGCCGCCGCCGTCTCCAGGCGGCCCGCGATCTCCGCGCGGATCCGCTGCCGCGTCTCCAGGTCCGGTGACCCGGCCGCGCCGAGGTCGCGCAGGGCGCCGACGATCGCGAGTTCGTCGGCGAACTCCCCGTCCCGGCGGACCGGCGACGGTTCCAGGGCACGCGCGAACCGCTCGCTCTCGGCTCGCTCACGCGCAAACCTCACGGCGCTGCTCTCCATCCCGGGCTTCGGCCGGCCTGACACCGGTCTGCGTGGGGTAACGATCCAGAAGCCGTCAGGGTTACCGGTTTCGGCCGACGAACGGAAAAGTTCGCGGGTTCAGCGCAATCCGGTGGGCAGAAGTTGTGCCAATCGGCGTACCGCGCGGTGCTGGAGCGCCTTGATGGCGCCTTCGTTGCGGTTCATGATCTCGGCCGTCTCGGCCACCGACAAGCCCTGCAGGAACCGCAGGACGATGCATTCGCGCTGGTCCTCGCCCAGTTCGGCGACGCAGCGCAGCAGCTCGGCCCGGGTGGCGCGGCTGATCGCCTCCTGCTCGGGGCCCGCCTGGGCGGTCGCGCCGACGCTGAACGGCGCCGAACCCGGCTCGGTCACCTCGTCGGTGACCACCTCGAGCTTGAACCGGCTCGACTTGACGTGGTCGAGCACGAGGTTGCGGGCGATGGTGACGAACCAGGCGCCGACGTCACGTCCCTGGTAGCTCACCGACGTGATGCGGCGCAGCGCGCGCAGGAACGTCTCGCTGGTGACGTCCTCGGCGAGGTCGCGGTCGCCGAGGCGGAACAGCACGTACCGGTAGACGACGTCGACGTAGCGGTCGTAGAGCCGGCCGAACGCGGACGAGTCGCCGTCCTGCGCGGCCCGCACCAGGTCCCAGGCCTCGGCCTTCGCCGCCTCGGCGCGCTCGTCGTCGGCCGCCTGCCTGCTCAGCGGCACGGACGGCGCCCGTCCGAAGACGCGCTCGGCGAACATGAAGACGGGCCCACGGCTCACGGCGGTCGGCACGGTCATCGGGCGGCACCTCCGGCGGTGGCTTCGGCCCAGCGGGCCACGGTACCCCCGGAACCACGGCGAGCAGGGATCGGCCGGCTCGCATGCCCCACGACCTCGTGGGCAGGCAAGTTCCTCACGGCGACTCCCTCTCTCCGGTCGCGGCGGTGATCAACACCACCGGCGCGACGCAGTGCAACATACGTGTAGTTACCGCTAAGTAGGTAGTGGTTCCGGGGTTGCGCAGACGCGACGCTCGCGGTCAGCACCCATGACGTCGCTTCAGATGACAGACTTGCAACGGTTGGCGCCGGGCGAGAAGAGGTGGGTCGCGGGTGAGTGCTCCAGAAGGGACGCAGCCGGGGGTCGGCGGGCTGCTCACACGGGCCGCGGCGACGTGGCCGGAGCACCCGGCCGTGGTCGAAACCGGCACCGGGCGCAGCCTGACCTACCGCGAGGCCGACGCGGCCGCCCAGGCCCAGGCCCGGCGGCTGGCGGACGCCGGGGTCGGCCCCGGCGACCGGGTGGGGCTGCGGCTGCCGACGTCGGTGGACTTCGTCATCGCCTTCTTCGGCGCGCTGCGGGCGGGCGCCGTGGTCGTCCCGCTGTCGCCGCAGGTGCCCGGGCCCGAGCTCGAGAAGCTCCTTGAGCACAGCGGCGCGAAGGTCGTCGTCCAGCGCGACGCCGAGGGGGATCTCCCCGACGGCGTGAGCGGTCTCACGCCGGGGGGTGACCCGGACGGAGGAGGGGATTTCCCCGACACCGGCCGGGCCGGCGAGGACATCGCGGTCATCTCGTACACCTCGGGCACGACCGGCCCGCCGCGCGGGGTGATGCTGTCGCACCGCGCGCTGCTGGCGAACCTCGAGCAGATCAGCGCGGTCGAGGGCGTCCTGGAGCAGGACGACCGGGTGCTGATCACCATCCCGCTCTTCCACGTCTACGGCCTCGGGCCGGGCCTCCTGCAGGCCACCGCGGTCGGCGCGACCGCGGTCCTCTCCGAGCGCTTCGAAGCCCAGCGCACGCTGGACGACTGCGCCGAGCACCGCGTCACCTCGATCACCGGCGTCCCGACGATGTACGGCGAGTTCGCCGCGTTCGGCGCCGACGAGCTGCGCCGTGGCCTGGCCACCGTGCGCCGGATGACCTCGGGCGCCGCGCCGCTGCACCCGAAGGTGCTGACGGCCATCCGCGAGGCCACCGGCCTCGACGTCTACGAGGGCTACGGCCTCACCGAATGCGCGCCGGTGGTGACGTCGACGCTGGTCACCGGCTATCCGAAGCCCGGGTCGGTCGGGCGGCCGCTGCCCGGCGTCGAGCTGCGGCTGGTGGACAGCGACGGCACCGACCAGGCCGTCCCGCTCGACCCGGACGACGTCGACGACGTCTTCGAGGCCGAGGGCGAGACCGGGCTGGTGTCGATCCGCGGCGCCAACCTCTTCTCCGGCTACTGGCCCGACGGCGGCCACGGCCCGGACGACGAGGGCTGGTTCCGCACCGGCGACGTCGGCTACCTCGACACCGACGGCGACCTGCACCTGGTCGACCGGGCCAACGACCTGATCATCGTCAACGGCTTCAACGTCTTCCCGCGCGAGGTCGAGGAGGTCATCGGGCAGCTGTCCGAAGTGGCCGAGGCCGCGGTCGTCGGCGTCGTCGACGAGCGCAGCGGCGAGGCGGTCAAGGCGGTCGTGGTGCCGTCGGCCGGGGCGGCGCTGTCCGAGCAGCAGGTCGTCGACCACTGCGCGGCCCACCTCGCCGGGTACAAGGTGCCGCACCTGGTCGAGTTCGCCGAGTCGCTGCCGCATTCGGCGACCGGGAAGCTGCGCCGCCTGCGGCTGCGGTAGGAAGGACGGCATGGCGCACGAAGTGACGGTGCTGGGCCGGGACGGCTGCCACCTCTGCGAGGTCGCGGAAGCCGAGGTCGCGCGGATCTGCGGGGAACTCGGCGTCGCGTGGAAGGCCGAGGACGTCGACACCGACCCGGAGTGGCGCGCGGAGTACGGCGACCGCGTCCCGGTGATCCTGGTCGACGGCGCCGAGCACGGGTACTGGCGCGTCGAAGAGGACCGGCTGCGGCGCGCGCTCCAGCCGTAACCGGCTCGTAAGGGCGATCGAGCAGCCGCTTCACGTCTTCGCTCCGAAGATGGAGACGTGAGCACTCTGCAAGAAGCGCCGCCCGAAGCGCCCCGGCGGCTTTCGCTGCCGGTCGCGACGCTGATCGGCCTCCTCGCGCTGGCCGCCGCCCTCGGCGTCGGGCACCTGGTCGCGGGCTTCGTCGGGTACACGGCGTCGCCGTTCATCGCGGTGGCGAACTACGTCATCGACCACAGCCCGACGGCGATCGTGAAGTGGGCCGAGCGGACGTTGGGCACCTGGGACAAGCCGGTGCTCAAGCTCGGGCTCGCGGTGGTGCTGGTCCTGTTCGCGCTGCTCGCCGGCCGGCTCTCGCGCCGGACGCCGCGAGCGGGGCAGATCCTCGTCTTCGTGTTCGGCGCGGCCGGGGTCGCGGCCGTGTACGCGCGCAGCGACCTCGGGCAGGTTTCGCTGCTCGCGCCGGTCGCCGCCCTGGTCGCCGGGCTCGCGGTGTTCACCTTCCTGCACCGGCTCGCGCTGCCCGTCGACGTCGTGCCGGACCGGGGCTTCGACCGGCGGAAGTTCCTGCGCGCCGGGGTCGGCGTCGCCGCCGGGTCGGGCCTCGCGGCCGTCGTCGGCCAGGTCGCCGGGACCAGCTCGAACGCCGAGGACTCGCGGGCCGCCGTCGGCCCGCTCGTGCCCGCGCGCACCGCGCCGCCACTGCCCGCGGACGCCGACTTCGCGAAGCTCGGCTCGCCGCCGTTCCTCACGCCGAACGCGGACTTCTACCGGATCGACACCGCGCTGGTCGTGCCGCAGATCCGCACCGAGGACTGGAGCCTGAAGATCCACGGGATGGTCGACCGCGAGGTGACCTTCTCCTACGCCGACATCCGCAACCGGCCGCTGGTCGAGCGCCGGGTCACGCTGACCTGCGTGTCCAACGAGGTCGGCGGGCCGCTGATCTCGAACGCGTCCTGGATCGGCGTCGACCTGGTGGACCTGCTGGACGAGGCCGGGGTGCAGGCGGGCGCGGAGCAGATGTTCGCGACCAGCGTCGACGGCTGGACGTGCGGGACGCCGGCGAACGTCGCCCTCGACCCGACGCGCGGGGCGATGCTGGCGATCGGCATGAACGGCGAGCCGCTGCCGGTCGAGCACGGCTTCCCGGCGCGGATCGTCATCCCCGGCCTCTACGGCTACGTGTCGGCGACGAAGTGGGTCGAATCGCTGGAGTTCACGAAGTGGGACGCCCGCCAGGCGTACTGGCTGAGCCGCGGCTGGGCCGAGCAGGCGCCGATCAAGACCGAGTCCCGCATCGACACACCGAGCGGCTTCGCGGGCGTCACGGCGGGCAAGGTCCGGCTGGCCGGCACGGCGTGGGCGCAGCACACCGGGATCGCGAAGGTGGAGGTCCGGCTCGACCAGGGTCCGTGGCAGCCGGCGACGCTGTCGGCCGAGGTGAGCAAGGACACCTGGCGGATGTGGTGGATCGAGCTGGACGTGCCGAAGGGCACGCACCAGGCGTCGGTCCGGGCGACGGATCGAGACGGGTACACGCAGACGGAGAACCGAGCGGACCCGGTCCCGGACGGCGCCACCGGCTGGCACTCGGTCACCCTCGACGCCCGCTGACCGCCCCAAGCGCCCCAAGCGCCCCAATGTGGCGTTGGTTGCGTCCAACGCACCGAACGCCACATTGGGTGCGTCTGACGCACCGAACGCCACATTGGGTGCGTCTGACGCACC